>JBAUOG010000249.1:0-21794 GCA_049579625.1 Bryobacteraceae bacterium | reverse complement strand
GGGTTGGTTTGAAGTCTGCCAGATGGCAGCAAGTGTGCGGCTACAATCTCCAGTCACAGCCTGAAGGCTGTGCCAGGTAGGCTGCGGTGTTAATGGGCCAGCACAGGCTGCTAACCTCTAGGGCACGGGTTGGGGTGCTTCTTTTCCCAAGGTTTGGGCTGCTGGCCGAAGTCGCGTTTCGTTACGCGGTCGTACATGTGCTTGGCGCTGGTGGTGCCCAGGGAGGTGTTGTAGAGGCTTACCAAGCCCAAGGCTTCCTTCACATCTTCTTCGAAGCTGTGTAACGCCTTCAGCTCGGTTGCCGTGGCGGGCAAGCGCTTGCCGCTGGGCGTTTCGAGAAACATCTGATACCCGCCGCTGAGCAGAACGGCGATCTCATTTCCTACCACGATGCCGGCTTTGTCGATCTCTGGCTGGTTTTTGCCTGGATCTCCAATGACGGCGGCAACGCCATGTTTGATGATCTTCACGCGTCCGTCGGGAAGGTTCTCGGTCCCGAATCCAGCCTGCTTCAACAAGTTCACGCGGTCCTGGAAAGTGGGGACGTTGATGCGCTCGCGCCGAAAGAACATACGTTCAGTATAAGGGCGAGGGCTTAAGCTGATCGCCGAAGCGAATCGACGTGAGCGTCGATTGCGGGTCGGGGACCCACCCTACAACGGGTTGGCGCCGAAGTTGAGAGAAGGAAGGCTAAGATCGAGAACGAACATGACCTTCGAACCAAAGATTTCTATTGCGGCGATCACGGATGAGTTTTCCGCCGATCTTTCACAGGCGATTCCGGTGATGAAAGAGATCGGCATGACGGCCGTGGAACTCCGAGTGGTGGGAGGGAAGAACATCATGGATCTCACCTGCGATGAACTGAAGCGCGCCAAGGAGCAACTCTACGCGGCGGATCTCGCCGTGGTGTCGATCGCTTCGCCGCTGCTGAAGTGTATTCTGCCAGGCGGTGGCGAAGTGGACCGGCGCTTCCAACAAGACGTCTTTGCCTCGCAGCATACGTACGAGGACCAGCCGCGTCTGGCCGAACACGCCTTCGAACTGGCTCATTTTTTCGGTGCAGGGATCGTGCGCGTGTTTTCGTATTGGCGGACCGTACAGCCGGAGCGTTGCTTCGACGCTGTCGTGAAGGAACTTGCCGCGTTGGTGGAACTTGCCGCGAAGGCGGACCTGCTGGTTGGCTTGGAGAATGAACAGGCCTGCCATATCGGGACCGCGGCCGAAGCACGAAGGGTCCTCGATGCGGTTCCGAATCCGCATCTGGTTGCCGTATGGGACCCGGCGAACGCGCTGGTCGCGGGCGAGATTCCGTTCCCGGATGGATACCGACTGCTGCCGTCGCATCGCGTGGGGCACGTGCATGCGAAAGACTGCCAGATGATCGGCCACCAGCCAGTGTGGGGTCCGCTGGGGACGCGGCACGTGGATTGGAAGGGGCAGGTGAGTGCGCTGCTTGCCGATGGGTACAAAGGCTACCTAAGTCTCGAAACGCATTGGCCGGGACCGGAAGGCAACAAACTCGAAGGCAGCCGCATTTGCGGTTGGAACCTGCGTGGCCTGGCCGCAGGTTAGCGCTACGCGCTTGGTTGTTTCCGCGCTTGCTCCACCAGTTCTCTCACGGCCGCTAGAACCAAATCCGGTTGATCCAGTTGCAGCCAATGACCCGCATTGACAGCCTGAATGTGGCGGCCGGCTTGAGTCTGGTCGCGCCACGAATCACGCTCGCGCAATTCGGCCGGAGTGGCGGTGGCAGCAGACAAGATCACACATGGCGTGTTTGCCGGCAAGCGCATAGCAAGTGCGGCTTCGGCGTTGCTCGGGAGCGACTGCAGATAACGGGCCAGCGCCAAGAACGACTGCGGCCGGCTCCAGTGCGAGCGAATAATGGGCCAGACTTCTTCCGGCAGCTTTCTGACCTCGCCCACCAGCCGTTCAATGGTTGAGGATGCGCGCTGGGCGGTCGCCTTGGCGACGAGTTGGGGAAGGTGCCTGGCACCAGAGACTAATGCAGTCAAGGCGGCTCTCACGATGCCAAAACGAGCCAATACCGCGCCGCGACGGGCTAGGCGTACACCCATTTCCAACCGCCTACGTTCCAACGATGGGCTAGCCGCCCAAGTCTCCAGCGACACAGGATCCAAAAGCAGCAAGCCTGCCACTTGCTCCGGGTACAAATGCCCATAGGCACGAATCAAGAGCCCTCCGAACGAGTGTCCGACCAGGATGTAGGGTCCGGCCACACCGGCGCGGTCGAGCAGTGCGTGCAACTCTGCGGCTAACTGGGTTGCGGAGCGAGGAAGGGCGCAGGCGTCGCTCCATCCAAGGCCGGCCCGGTCGTAACTGCAGACGGTTGTGAAGGCCGCGAGCTTTTCCTGAACGACAGCCCAACCCAACGAACTGCCGGCGATGCCTGCTTCCAGAATCACCACTGGCTCACCGCTGCCTTGCCGGTTTAGATGCAGCCGGCAGAACCCGATGTCGAAGAGGCGGCCTAGCGGTGGATAACGTCGCCGGTCGTAATAGCTGCCAGCAGTTTCATAAATGAAGCCCAGTGCGGCGAGCCCTCCGATGCCGCAGAGTATCAGCAGGGAAGTGTTCACGAGGTTCGGGAGTCAGTCAGCAGCGATCAACTCGCCGGGCCGGATCGGCCGTGTTCGTGGTAATTGTCCCAAGGCGGCTGCCACACCTGTAATTATTAAGGCGGCGATGTAAACCACCAGCTTGGTCGAGTTCGAATCCGGGGTTGGCGGAAGGTGCTTCCACAAGACCAGCAGGATAGTCTGAGCGATGGTGACCGTCCACACCGACCCATAGAAATAGCGACGCTCGATGCCCTCGCCTTTGGTGGAGCGCCGGGTTCTGGGAAGGACGCCAGTGGCGCCCAGCACCAGAATGAGCAGGCAGAGCGGGAAGTACGCATACAGGTAGATCTGCTTCAAGCGCCAGACTCCGGTGATCTCGGCGACAACCAGCCCAGCAAGATTCAGCAGGGCGAACGAGATGACGGCGTTCCAGGCGAACGCATAGCAAATCTTCCGATAAAGAGGATTGGGTTTGTCCTCGGTGAAGCGCAGGATATAGGGCCGTGGTTCGACGCCTGGAAGACGGCCGAAGAGTCCCGCAATGCCTGTCCCGACCAACACGACAATCATCCAGGCCAGGTTGCTCGGGCCAAAGCCATGCGCGAACAGGTCGAAGGTCAGGGGTCCAGGCGCCAGAAAGAAAACCCAGATCCAAATGGGCCAATGCGCAAAACGATAGATGATCGTGTTGCGCTCACGAATCCTGCGGGGGTCGACAGCCTCGGATTTCACTTTAAACGTCATAGGGCCACTTCGAAGAGTACTACTCCCCCCGGGCATTTGATGCGCGAATTGGCGCACAGGGCCCTCGAGTGAAGGAAGTCGCGGCCGGCAACCTGAGTGTTTTCAATAGGAAGGAGATGCCTCACACTGGATGTTCGATTGCTCGAGTATGTCTATCGGTCGCCCCGTTCCGCGAACTGATATTAGAGGGACGAGTTGAGCGTACGTGAAGTGCAGCGACAGGATGCGTTTCGGTTTGGCAGGGCTTGGCGTGGTTCTTCCTCGGATCTGATCCCAGTTGCGTCAGCGCAGTCCAGGAAGTTCGGCAAGCCCATTCTTTTATTGTTGCCACATAGGGCAGTTCCAACCGGATCTGTCGAATGCTGCACGATAGACTCAACTCAGGGTGATGTGACCCTAGTGCCGTGGAGGTCATACCTCCAGGCACTGCTTCACTTTAGAGCGCCGACGTTCTGTCCGCCACAGCAAACCGCAGCGAAACAATCGTAATCTGCGTCGAGGATGACTATGCCAAAACACATTGATGTCACAGAACTAATTCTCCGAGATGCGCATCAGAGCCTGATGGCCACGCGCATGTCGATCGAGGACATGATTCCTGCATGCGCCGATTTGGATCAGGCCGGATTCTGGTCGGTGGAATGCTGGGGCGGTGCAACCTACGACTCCTGCATACGCTTTCTAAACGAAGACCCCTGGGAGCGGTTGAGGACTTTCCGAAGGCTGATGCCGAACACACGGCTGCAAATGCTGCTGCGCGGGCAGAACCTGCTTGGGTACCGGCATTACGAAGATACGGTGGTGGATCGGTTCGTGGAGAAATCGGCGGAGAACGGCATGGACGTGTTCCGGGTTTTCGACGCGCTGAACGACATCCGGAACCTGCGCCGTTCGATTGCCGCGGTACGGCGGGCGGGGAAGCACGCGCAAGGAACCATCTGCTACACGGTGAGTCCGCTGCACACCACGACGCAGTTCGTCGAAATGGCTGAACGGCTGCTGGAACTGGGCTGCGATTCCATTTGCATCAAAGATATGGCAGCGCTCCTGAAGCCGCAACCGGCTTACGACATCGTGAGGGGCATCAAGGTAGCCTGTGGAGAATCGGTACGTGTGCAGGTGCACGTGCACGCCACTACGGGCGTGACCATGGTGAGCTTGATGAAAGCCATCGAGGCCGGTGCGGACTGCGTGGACACGGCGATCAGTTCGTTGAGTCTGGGTCCGGGGCACAATCCCACTGAGAGCCTGGTGGAGATGCTCGACGGCACGGGATACACCACGAATCTCGACAAGCAGAGGCTACTCAACCTCAAGCACTACTTCCTCAAAGTTCGGCCGCGTTACGCGGAGTTTCTTTCCAACATCACGGGCGTGGAAACGGAGATATTCGACAGCCAGATTCCGGGCGGAATGATCTCGAATATGGAGAGCCAGCTCAAGCAGCAGGGAGCGGGCGACAAGATGAAAGAGGTACTTGAGGAAGTGCCCCGGGTTCGGAAAGATGCCGGGTATCCGCCTTTGGTGACGCCTTCCAGCCAGATTGTCGGAACACAGGCAGTCTTCAATGTAATGATGGGCCGCTACAAGGTGCTCACGGGCGAATTCGCGGACTTGATGCTGGGCTACTACGGAGCGACGATCGGGACCCGCGATCAGCAGCTGATTGAGCAGGCGGCGAAGCAAGCCAAAAAAGAACCGATCGAAATTCGTCCGGCGGAGTTACTCAAGCCGGAGTGGCAGGGTTTGCGGGAGGCCGCCATTGAGCTGAAGGGATGCAACGGAACAGACGAAGACGTGCTCACCTACGCCATGTTTCCGCAAGTGGCGCCGAAATTCTTTGGGACACGCGACCAGGGCCCCAAGAACCTAAGCAAAGATCCAAATACGAAGGCGGCCCCGACCCCGTCCCAGGCGCCTGCCGCAGGGCATCCAGCGCCGGCGGACAACGGACACGGTCCATTGCGCGGACCCATCACGTATGACGTGAAAGTCAATGGCTCGACCCACAGGGTCACAGTTTCGCCAGTCTGAAGAGAGGGGAATCATGACAATTCTGGACGAGAAAACTACCAGTCCGATGCAGAAGAAGGTTGACGAGCTAAAGGCGCGCCGCGCTGAGGTGATGCTGGGCGGAGGCGAGGACAAACTCGAGAAGCAGCGGCAGGCCGGCAAGATGACCGCGCGTGAACGGATCGAGGCGCTGATTGATCCGGAGAGTTTTGATGAAACGGGTTTATTTGCCGAGCATCGCTCCACCAACTTCGGGATGGAAGACAAGACTATGCCCGCGGACGGCGTGGTGACCGGCGCAGCTTGCGTGGATGGGCGACTGGTGCACCTCGCCAGCCAGGACTTCACGGTGGCGGGTGGATCCGCCGGCGAGGTGCACTCAATCAAAGTGGCGGAGATTATGCAGCACTCCATCAACACGGGCACGCCTTTTATCTTCATCAACGATTCCGGCGGCGCGCGGGTGCAGGAAGGCATCGACTCGCTGTCGGGCTATGGCAAGGTCTTCTACGAAAACGTCATGCTCTCCGGTTCGGTACCCCAGATCTCTATCATCTGTGGGCCGTGCGCCGGTGGTGCGGCATATAGCCCGGCCTTGACCGATTTCATTATTCAAACGCGCCAGGCGCAGATGTTCATCACCGGTCCGCAAGTGATCAAGGGCGTGACAGGCGAAGAAGTGACGGCCGAACAGCTGGGCGGCGCGGAAACGCATATGTCCAAATCGGGCGTGATTCACTTCATCGCCGATGACGACGGGCACGCCATAGAGCTTTGCCAGAAGCTGCTGAGCTTTCTGCCATCGAACAACCTGGAGGACCCGCCTGAACTGGATGGCCCTAGCGATGTTAATGCGCAACCGGAACTCGATGAAGCGGTTCCGGTCGACGTGAAGAAGAGCTACGACGTGCGAAGCGTGATCACGCCGGTGGTCGATTTCGGAGACTTCTTCGAAGTGCAGTCCGGGTATGCGATGAACATTGTGGTGGGATTTGCCCGGATTACCGGGCGCAGCGTGGGCATCATTGCCAACCAGCCCTCGGTTATGGCGGGGGTGTTGGACATCAATGCGTCGAACAAGGCCGCCCGCTTCATCCGCTTCTGCAACGCCTTCAACATTCCCCTGCTGACGTTCGTGGATGTGCCGGGGTTCTTGCCGGGCGTGGAGCAGGAATACGGCGGCATCATCCGTCATGGCGCAAAGATGCTCTTCGCTTACTCGGCGGCGACGGTTCCGAAGGTCACGGTGATTCTGCGGAAATGTTACGGAGGAGCCTATCTCGCGATGTGCGGGAAGGACCTAGGCGCAGATCGCGTGTTTGCGTGGCCGACCGCGGAAGTCGCTGTAATGGGAGCGGAAGGAGCGGCCGAAATTGTCTTCCGTAAGGAGATTCAAGAGGCGGAGGACAAAGCGGCCAAACGGAAGGAACTCGTCGAGCGCTACCGGGAAGTGTTTTCCAACCCGTACGTGGCGGCAGGGCGGCGTCTGGTGGATGCGGTGATCGAGCCGTCGATGACCAGGCGTCATCTGGCGCAGGCCCTTGAGTATCTGCACACCAAACGGGAACTACGGCCGGCCAAGAAGCACGGGCTGATGCCGCTCTAGACAGGAGCAACCAAATGACTGAAACGATTCCCGCCGAAATACAAAGCACGCTTGAGGAGATTTTGTCGCAAATGACCACTCTCGTGGAGCGTGTGGCGCGCTTGGAAAAATCGGCCGCAACCGCCGCCGGGGAGGCGGCGAGGGCCACGAACGGGCGTGAACAGGCTTCGACTTCAGCGCCGGCGAGGGCTACCTCGCCACTGGCCGTCGCCGCGGGCATTTCCGAGGAAGAGCTGATTGCCATTTCCGCGGCGGTTGCAGCCTACATGGGCGTACGCGCGAACATCCGTCAGATCCGGGTGATCCACGCGTCAGGGGCTTGGGCTCAGCAAGGCCGGGTCACTGTTCAAGCGTCGCATCGCCTGCTCTATTAGGGAAACTAGTGAAACTGAAAATCACAATTGACAACAAGACCTACGAAGTTGAAGTTGACGCCTTAGAGCCGGAGACGCAGGCACGGCCACAGCCTCACGCGCGATCGGTAACGCCTTCGGCGGTACGCGCGCCCGCCTCGGTTGCGCCGGCGGCCGCGCCCAAGGACAGCCCCCTGGTCGAAGAGAAGGTCTGCCGGAGTCCCGTTTCCGGCATTGTCGTGCGCGTCGCCGCACAGGTGGGGCAAACTCTGCAGGTGGGTGATGTCTTGCTGGTGCTGGAAGCCATGAAGATGGAGACCAGCGTTACCGCGCCTGTGGCGGGAACTGTGGCGGGGATCAAGGTGAACGCGGGCGAGAGTGTTCAATCGGGTCAGATTCTGGTGGAGTTTCAATGACGAGTGGAGAGATAGAACAAGTACCAGGCTTTCTGTTTTTTGACCATATCGCGATTTCCGTAAAGCCCGGTGAACTCGAATCGCATGTGAAAGCATACCGGGCATTGGGTTTCAAAGAAGTCCATCGCGAGGAAGTACTGGGAAAGGACCAAGTCCGTGAAGTGCTGCTGCAGGTAGGGAATGGTCCCAACCTGGTGCAGTTACTGGAGCCTCTAGGCCCCGAATCGCCGGTGGCGAAGCAACTGGAGAAGAATGGCGGGCGCGGCGGACTGGCGCACGTGGCCTTGCGGGTAGCCGACATTCAGAAGGCTTTCGATTATCTGAAGCAGAATGGTTTCAAGGTCATCGATGCGGCGCCACGGAAAGGTTCACGTGGCACGACGGTATTCTTCGTGCATCCGAAGACCACCGATGCCGCGGCTTTTGGATACTTGCTTGAGGTAGTTCAAGAAGGTGCTCATGCCTGACGAGCTGGGAGGGACCGAGATCCTGACACTAAGCCAGGACTTTCCGCCCGTGCCGACGGAAGACTGGGAAGCGGCGATTCGGAAAGACCTGAAAGGCGCCGATTACGAGAAGAGGCTGGTGTGGCGCACGGACGAAGGCATTGCTGTGCGTCCCTACTACCGTAGTGAGAGTCTGGCTGGACTGGAAGGCCAGACCGGATCCGTTCCAGGTAGCTTTCCGTTCGTCCGCGGAAACGGGAAAGCGTGGACCATTGATCAGGATGCCATGCCAGCTCACGACGCGATCCGGGCGGACCTGGTGCATGAGGCGGGAGCACACGCCGTTGAGGAACTCGCGATTGCGCTGGCAGCGGGCGTCGAGCGCCTGGCGCAAACCGACGTCGCCCGGACGGTCGACGATGCGGCGCGCGACATTCAATTCGTATTTGCCGTCGGGTCCAATTATTTTTTCGAGATCGCGAAGTTACGTGCGGCGCGGCTTTTGTGGGCACAAGCCGTAGCAGCGTTTAATCCGTCCGACAGGGGCTCCTGCCGAATGCACTTGCGCGTGCATACGTCACGGCTGAACAAGAGCGTTTGCGATCCGTATACCAACCTGCTGCGTGTCACCACAGAGGCCATGTCGGCGGCAATCGGCGGATGCGACGCGCTTATGGTGGAGCCCTTTGGATTTGACCCACACCTGGCTTTCAATCTTCAACTCATCCTCGCCGAGGAAGCCCACCTGACGGCCGTGGCGGACCCGGCTGGCGGTTCGTATTACGTCGAGGCGCTGACCGACGCTTTGGCGCGGGAAGCGTGGAAACTCTTCCAGAAAATCGAAGGTGAGGGGGGCTACAGCGAGGCATTGGCCTCCGGCTTCCTAGCCGGCCTGATTGCCAAGACCCGCGCAGCCCGCGAAAAGGCGGTCTCCTCGCGGCGTCGGACGCTGGTTGGTGTCAATAATTATCCCAACCTCAGTGAGGGGGATCTGGAGTCGCCTCCGACATTCGCCGAAGCCGCCGCGCCCTTCCCACCATTTCGGCTGGCCGAGCCATTCGAGAGGATTCGCGAACGAACGACGCGGCATGCTCGCCGGACGGGACGCGTTCCCGTGGTGCTTCTGCTGAAGCGCGGCGACCTGAAAATGCGGATGGCACGCGCCCAATTCGCTTTGAATTTCTTTGGTTGTGCGGGGTTCGAGATTACGGAATCGGAGGACGATGGCGGAATGAACGCTGATTTGGTAGTCCTCTGCAGTTCCGATCCGGAGTATCTGGCCTTCGCGCATGACGTCTGTCTACGCGCCACGTCGCCCGTCATCGTGGCCGGGAATCCCAAAGACCAGACGGATGCTCTCAACGCGGCGGGCGTCCAGGGGTTTGTGCACGTGATGAGTGACGCTGTGGACACTTTGACGCACTGGCAGAACCAGCTCGGGATGGAGGACTAACGCATGAAACCGGACTTCTCCAAAATCGAGTTTCAACTACCGGCCGCACTACGAAGCGCGCCGGATTCCGGCGAGGATGCCTCACCGTGGATGCCCCCCGAGCGAATTCGCATTAAGCGCTATTACAGCGCCGATGACCTCTATGCGATGGAGCACTTGGAGTACGCGGCTGGGGTCCCTCCTTTCCTGCGCGGGCCCTACTCAACTATGTACGCCATGCAGCCGTGGACCATCCGCCAGTACGCAGGGTTTTCGACAGCAGAAGAATCGAATGCGTTCTACCGGCGGAATCTCGCGGCGGGGCAGAAGGGGCTATCGGTGGCCTTTGACCTGGCCACGCATCGTGGCTACGATTCCGACAACGAGCGAGTGTTGGGCGACGTCGGGAAAGCCGGGGTGGCTATTGATTCGATCGAGGACATGAAGATCCTCTTCAGCCAGATCCCGCTGGACCAGATGTCTGTTTCGATGACCATGAATGGGGCCGTCTTGCCGATCATGGCCTTCTACATCGTCGCCGGTGAGGAACAGGGCGTCGCTCCGGAGAAACTGAGTGGGACTATTCAGAACGACATTCTGAAAGAGTTCATGGTCCGGAACACTTACATCTATCCGCCCGGCCCCTCGATGCGGATCATTGGAGACATCTTCCGGTACTGCTCGGCGAACATGCCGAAATTCAACTGCATTTCGATCAGCGGATATCACATGCAGGAGGCAGGCGCCTCCGCCGATATCGAACTGGGCTACACGCTGGCCGACGGCCTGGAGTATATTCGCACCGGAATCAATGCAGGGCTGGATATCGACGAGTTCGCGCCACGACTGAGCTTCTTCTGGGCAATCGGCATGAATCACTTCATGGAGATCGCGAAGATGCGTGCCGCGCGCGTCCTGTGGGCCAAGTTGATCAAGGGTTTCAATCCGAAGAATCCGAAGTCGATGATTCTGCGTACGCACTCGCAGACGTCGGGATGGAGCCTGACGGCGCAGGATGTTTTCAACAACGTCCCGCGCACATGCGTGGAAGCGCTAGCCGCGGTGCTGGGGCACACGCAGTCGCTGCACACGAATGCCCTTGACGAAGCGATTGCCCTGCCGAGCGATTTCTCGGCACGCATTGCCCGCGATACCCAGATCTATCTCCAGGAGGAGACGGGCATCACGCGCGTGGTGGATCCATTGGCAGGCAGTTACTACGTAGAGAGCCTGACTCACGAGTTGATGCACAAGGCATGGCGGCACATTCAGGAGATTGAAGCGCTGGGAGGAATGACTAAGGCGATCGAGACCGGCATTCCAAAGATGCGCATTGAGGAAACGGCAGCACGGAGGCAGGCGCAGATTGACTCCGGACGCGAGACGATTGTGGGCGTCAACAAATACCGGCTGGCACGGGAAGAAGCGCTGGACGTGCGCGAAGTGGATAACCAGGCCGTGCGCGAATCGCAAGTTCGGCGGCTGGATGAGATCCGGCGCACGCGCGACGCACATGCCGTCGAGAGTGCGCTTGACGCTTTGACCGAGAGCGCGCAAACGGGGTCCGGCAACCTGTTGGAGTTGGCTGTCAATGCGGCCCGTGCTCGAGCGACGTTGGGAGAGATCTCTTGGTCGCTTGAAAAAGTGTTTACCCGTTATCGCGCGGTGAGCCGTACCATATCAGGTGTGTATTCGTCAGAGAGCGAAGGCGACCCTGAATTCAAGAAGGCGCACGAGATGGCGAAGGAGTTCGCCACACTCGAGGGCCGCCGACCGCGCATCCTGGTAGCCAAAATGGGTCAGGACGGCCACGACCGGGGCGCGAAGGTAATTGCGACGGCCTTTGCCGATCTGGGTTTCGACGTCGACGTGGGGCCGCTGTTTCAAACGCCTCGCGAGGCGGCAGCCATGGCGGTGGAAAACGATGTCCACGTGCTGGGCATCTCGTCGCTGGCGGGCGGGCACAAGACACTGGTGCCGGAAGTGATCGGAGAGCTGAAACGTCTGGGGCGTTCGGACATTCTGATTTTCGTAGGCGGAGTTATCCCTCCGCAGGACTACGATTTCCTATACCAGGCGGGCGTTGCGGGCGTGTTTGGCCCGGGCTCCGTGATTCCGGTTTGCGCGCAGGGCATACTCACTGCATTGATGAGAAGCATACGTGCCTAGCTCTTTTCCTGCCGCTCGAGCCGGCCGGGGACGGTTTTCGCTGCAGCGCTATGTTGATGGCATCCTAGGTGGGGACCGAATGGTGCTCGCCCGGGCGATCACGTTGATTGAGAGCCGGCTGCCGGCGGATGGTGAACTAGCTGCCCGGCTGCTGGATTCCATCCTTCCACATACAGGCAAGTCGCGCCGCGTGGGCATCTCGGGCGTGCCGGGAGTCGGCAAGAGCACCTTCATCGACACATTGGGCATGCATGTCACCCGCGAGCGCGGCGAACGTGTGGCTGTGCTGAGCGTGGATCCTTCCAGCCCGGTCTCGGGCGGCAGCATCCTGGCCGACAAGACCCGCATGGAGCGGCTTTCGCTGGAGGAGCGCGCGTTCATTCGCCCCTCGCCTGCCGGAGGGCATCTAGGCGGTGTGGCGCGGAGGACGCGGGAAACCATTCTGCTCTGCGAAGCTGCCGCGTACCGCAACGTCTTCATTGAGACAGTGGGCGTGGGGCAATCGGAGACCGCCGTACGTTCGATGTCGGACTTCTTTCTCTTGTTGATGCTGGCGGGGGCAGGCGACGAACTGCAAGGCATCAAGCGCGGCATCATCGAGATGATCGATGGCATGGCGATCAACAAGGCGGACGGCGACAACCAGGCGAAGGCCGAACGCGCACGCGCCGAGTACACCAGCGCCCTGCACCTTTTCCCTGTCTCCGGCGACGGCTGGATTCCACGGGTGGTGACATGTTCGGCTCTGAACAACACGGGCATCGTGGAAATCTGGAACATGGTGCTGGAGCACGAGGCTCAACTCGAAGCAGCCGGAAAGATCGCCGAACGGCGTACGCACCAGGCCCTGCAGTGGATGGAGGACTTAGTCTCCATGGGGCTCGAAGAATCATTTTGCGCCGCCCCTGCCGTCGCGGAACGCCTGCCGGCGCTGCGCCGCGACGTTCGCCTGGGGCACGTCACTCCCTTCGCGGCAAGCCGCGAGTTGCTGGCTCTTTTTCATCCTAAGGAGAGGTAAATAGTTTTCATGTCACTCCCGTTTCCAATACTGACCGCGGAAGAAGCAGCGTTGTTCATCCGCCATGGTCAAACCGTCGGTTTCAGCGGCTTCACACCAGCTGGGGCCGCTAAGGCCATTCCGTTCGCCATCGCGAAGCGCGCCGAAGAGATGCACGCCGAAGGACGTGATTTCCAGATCGGTGTTCTTACCGGCGCCTCGACCGGCCCTTCCTTGGATGGAGCGCTCGCCAAAGCAAGCGCCATCAGTTTTCGCACACCTTACCAGTCGGACCCTGGGCTTCGCGAACAGATTAACGCCGGTACCACACGCTTCGTGGATATGCATCTGTCGCTGCTGCCGCAGGTGGTCCGATACGGATTCCTGGGCCCCGTCCACTGGGCCGTGGTGGAGGCGTGCGACGTGACCGCAGGTGGCGGCATCGTGCTTTCGACTTCGGTGGGCGCCACACCGACGTTCCTGAACCGAGCCAGCAAGGTGCTGATTGAGCTGAACCGAAGACAGCCGCCGACTCTTCTTGGAATGCACGACATCTACGAGCCACGGGACCCTCCGAACCGCAAGGAGATTCCGATCTATCACACGACCGACCGTATTGGCGCTCCGCTCGTCACGGTTCCGCCGTCGAAAATAATTGGCGTGGTTGAGACGGATCTCGACGATGAATGCGGTTCGTTTACAGAAGCGACAGCAGTTACGGAGCAGATTGGCCAGAACGTGGCCGACTTTCTTGCCGGCGACATGCTCGCGGGCAGAATTCCCCGCGGGTTTCTCCCGCTCCAGTCCGGTGTCGGAGACGTCGCGAACTGCGTCCTCGGGGCACTTGGAGAGCAGTCTGTCATCCCCGCTTTTGAGATGTACACCGAAGTTCTCCAGGATTCCGTCGTCAAGCTGCTTGAATCGGGACGCTGCAAGTTTGCATCGACGTGTGCCCTGACCCTCAGCCCGGAAGCCATGCGGCATGTTACGTCCAACATCGACTTCTTCAGATCCAGAATCCTGATGCGCCCGCAGGAGATCACGAATCACCCGGAGGTTGTGCGCCGGTTGGGGATTATCTCCATGAACACCGCCATTGAGGTGGACCTGTTCGGTAACGTGAACTCGACCCACGTACTCGGGCGCCAGATGATGAACGGCATCGGCGGATCGGGGGATTTCACCCGTAACGCTTATCTTTCGATCTTCACTTGCCCTTCGACCGCGAAAGGCGGCAAGATTTCCACCATCGTGCCGCTGGTGACGCACATGGATCACAGCGAGCACTCGGTGCAGGTCGTGATCACCGAGCAGGGAGTGGCGGATCTCCGCGGGTTGGACCCGCATGACCGCGCCCGCCGGATCATCAGCAACTGCGCCCATCCGGACTTTCGGCCCCAGTTGTTCGAGTACCTGGAACTGGTGAAACAAGGTCACTCGCCGCAATCGCTGTCGCTGGCCTTTGCCATGCATCGCCAGTATGCCCGGGATGGCGATATGCGCAATATTGTTTGGGAAGACTGGCGCAAAGAGCAGAACGTCCTGGTTAGCTAACCGGCGCCGCGGTCCGTAACTCAGGCGGGCACTGTGTGCTGCATCTGCTGGCTCAGCTGTGGATTGAGAGCCTAACTAAACTGATTTCGCGATATCAACCAAGTCGCTGAACAAGCCGTACGCTGTTTGCTCCACCCCGGGCGAGATGCTCACCGTTCCCACGGTGCCCATCAGGTCGGTGTGAAACAGCAGCAGGTTCGAGGTGCCCTGAATGGTAGCGAGCATGTCCGTCCGCAGCAAAACCTCGGGCGACACACGCAACGAAACGGAACCGTCATCACTGCGTTGCGCGCGGCTCACGAGCATCACGGTCTTTCCCTCGCTCGCTAGCCGGAATGCCTCTTCCGTCGTCAAGTCGCCGATCCCTTTCCGCACTACGTCTTGCGGCCTCGTCGAGGCATTCATCAGCACGTTTGCCAAGGCCGCCGTCTTCGCTGCCGAGTCCCAACCGTCGATGTCGAATGATGCATCGGCTTCGGCAATTCCAAGCCTTTGCGCTTCGGCGATTCCCTCCTCCATGGAGAGCCCGCGCTGCAAGGCGGCCACCACCAACTTCGAAGTTGAGTTCAACACCCCGGTGAATCCCTGGATACGGACGCCGGGCAGGGAATTGCGAAGCAGATTGAAGACCGGAGCCCCATCCATCACGGTCGATTCGAACCGAAACTCCACTTGCGCCCGCTTCGCCTCGTCGCGCAACGCCCCATAAGAATGTGCAATTGGTCCCTTGTTCGCTGTAATCACGTGGATGCCGCGAGCAAATGCCGCCCGGATGTGTGAGATCGCAGGCTCGCCGTCCATCGGGTTCAGGGTCGTGATCTCAATCGCGACATCGGGGCGCGAACGGTCAAGGAACTCGGCGACGCTCGTCGCAGCCTCCCCAAACACCGGCGTCGCGGGCAACCGCTTCCGGTCATACGCCGTGCCCTGGTGCGCCGTGTGGATTCCCACGATCGGAAACGGGTACTGTGCGCGCTGCTGATCCAGCAATCGAGCAAAAGCCCGGCCTACGTTTCCGAAGCCAATCAGTGCGACTCTCAAAAATCGAGCTTACCAATTGCCTGGTGTAATTCCGTGGTTCTGAAACAGGTTTCGTCGGAGTCTCCTTCCTGGGGCGGCATGCGCATGAGATGTCAGCTGCTTGCCGAAAAGTCCCACTGACGGGGGATGGGCCTTGTATTACCTTTAGAGGAGCGTGCTCGGCTTGACAGCCGCTTTGGTGTTCGTCAGACTTTAAGTTCTACGGGGTGGAGGATTTAATTGATGAAGGTTGGACTTTGTTTGCTGTTCTTTGCAATGGCCGGGTATTCACAAGTGCAAGATCCCGCCACCCAGCAGCAAACGGACGTGGGTCCTACTATTCTCAGCAGAACGGACATGCAAGTGCCCGCACAGGTCGCGCGGGAAGGGGGGGGCAACTCCTTCGACTATTTCTTCTCGGTCGACGGTTTCTACAGCACCGGTGTTCCCCTGTATAACCGAACCTCGAATGGCGGCTATGGAGACTCACCAGGGTTCGATGCCGGTGGGGGGCTCGATCTGCATCATAACTTCCGCAAAGGCAGCGTCTCCTTGGAGTACTCCGGCACCTGGCGCGAGTACGCGAATGGGAGCTACTACAACGGCTACCAGCAAGGTCTTAATTTTGTTTTAAAGTATGCGCTCACCAGACGCTTACAGCTTTCGGCGCGGCAAACCATCGCTTCGGCACCCAACGGCACTGGCCTCTATCAGTTTTCGCAAAGTGGCGTTGCGAGCACGACCGGGCTTGCCGGCGAGAGCCGTGTTTACGTCACTGCGGGGACCCTTACCTATCAGCAGTCGGCTCGGCTGAGTTACGACATTGTCGGCGACTTCTATGCCTCCCAGTACCGTCCTGTAAGCACGTACGATTCTCTCGGGGGTGGGGCTACCGGAAGCATCAACTATCGAACCTCGAAGAAAGCCACTGTTTCTTTCGCCTATTCCTTCTCGCACTTTTCCTACTCCCAAACCAGCGCCGACAACTCCAACAACCAGTCCGTATACGCAACCTACGCCTATGAGGTGTCACCAAGGACGCAATTCGCCGTATCGGGTGGCGCAACATCAGCGTCCGTAACGCAAATGTTGGAAATTGGAGGCTCGCCACCCTCGTTTGAGACAATCCACAGCACGACCACCTTCCCCTATTTCATGGCTCAGTTCGAGCATCGGGCCGGTCGGGTGTCTGCCTCGATCCAGGCTTACCAGAGGGCTATGGCCGGAAACGGCTACATCGGTGTCTCCAAGGCCCTGGGGTTTTCGGGTTCCGCTGGGTATACGCCCTCTCCGAAATGGGCAGTGTCAGGGACTGCGGGCTACCAGTACCTGACGGTGTTGGGAGCAACAACAACGAGTGGTAACAACGCCGGCACCTTTGCCAGCATCGGCTTGAGCTACAAACTCAGCCGCCACTTCGGTTTGCACTCGGGCGTCCAATTCTATTCCTACGACTACTATGGAAGCGTTGGGCGTCAACCTACCACCACGCTTACCTTCGGTCTTACGTTCAACTCGGGTGATCGGCCGATAATCTTCTTCTAGGGCGGTGAAAGGTAGCGCTCGTTTTAGCGTTGCCGCTACTGCCTACTAATTGGTCTTCGAGCCAGCCAACGAACGCTGGAGCCGGTCGGCGAAGTTTTCGCCTGATTCCGTACTCAAGACCCGTTTTCGCACCGGCACGGAATTCTCCACTTCATGTACTAGTCGCAGCAAGCTCTTAATGTTCGATTCGACAAGCCGCGCGCTGCCGGGGACTTCCGGCTGCGGCAGATAGTGGGCATCCACCCCGAAGTCGATGCGTAGATCCTCCTGATCCCGGATTGCTTCGCCGGTGCCATTGTCGAATTCCGGGCCAAAGCAAGACAGAATGACCCGCGCCGGCTTTAGCGCCCAATCAGCCTCGTACTGCCAAAGGTCCCACCAACTCTCCAGTCTGTACTCAACATCCCGGACATCGTACTCATTCAGAATCGCCAGGACATCGTCGACCTCAAATGGGCCGTTCATGGGCCGTTCCAGAAGCGGTGGTTCAATTGTGTTTATCGCGTGAATCGACAACGTGGTGAGCGGTTGCTCCCGTTGCGAGAAGGGAAATAGCCGCAACATGGTTTCGAAGTGGCGCCGGAGAGCGTCGCTCTTGCCGGGCTCCAACCAGATTGACAGTGACAATTGATCGGTCACACCAACATTATCGGTCACGGATCTGTCCGGCGGGTTATGCTTTCGAACATTTTCTACCGAATCTGTTTGTTGCGATACTAGATGAAGAGCCGGCCCTCTCTCGAAGCGAAGCGGCGACAAATACAATGCTCACAGACCTCGTGCAGATCAAGCGCCTCGGCGAAAAGCAGCGGGAGGAGAACCAACGTTTTCGGGCGTGGATGAAGCGCCATAACTTCGTGGAGCGCCGGTTCAAAGCCATTGCCCAGGACGTCGAGGCGGCCATCGACTGCACCGCCTGCGCTAACTGTTGCCGGGTGGCGACCACCCAGCTCACAGATCGCGACGTCGAGCGCATTTCCAACAACCTCGGCATGAAGAAGCAGGAATTCCTGCGCGATTACACCACCAAATCGGAGGAGGAAGGGCTCATCCTCAAGCGCACCGAGCAAGGATGCGTTTTCCTGGAAGGTAACCTCTGCTCCATTTACAAGTTCCGCCCCGGCACCTGCGAATTGTTCCCGCACCTTGTGAAAGGCAGCGGGTCGATGCTCAGCCGCATGTGGTACATGGCAGACCGTGCCGTTTATTGCCCCATCGTTTACAACAGTTTGGAAAAGTTTAAAGAGGAAACGTCATTCAAGAAATGAGCGGCCAGAAATGACTAGCGGTTGGATCGTTCTCATCATTGCCTTGATCTCCGCCGTGTGTCTTGCGATCTACGGCTATACCCAGGCCGCTCGCTGGAGAAGCGACGCAGCGCACGCACTGGCCGAAGCCGAGCGGGCACGAGCAGACGCTGCCCGCCTCCAGGCTGACCTCGACCGGATGGTGGGAATCCGCGAATCCCTTGACAGGGACCTTAGCCAGACTCGCGTGGATGCCGCGCGGCTACAAGTCGAACTTTACAAGACCGAGGAATTCGCTGCCGCCCAGGTTGTCTTGCTAACCACCGCGCAAAAACAGCTCGAGGAGAAATTTCGTTCCCTTGCCGCCGAGGCACTCCAGGCCAACAGCCAAATGTTCCTAGACCGCACCCGCGATCAGCTGGAGGGCTTTGTCAAGCCCGTCGGCGAGAGCCTGCAACTCTTTCAGGCTCGCGTTCAGGAGCTGGAGAAAGCCCGTGTCGGCGCCTACGAGGGTATCCGAGCGCAGATCCAGGGTCTCTCCTCGGCGCAGAAGGATCTACAGCAATCAACCGATCAGTTGAAGAACGCGCTTCGCAGCCCGTCTCAACGCGGACGCTGGGGCGAGTTGCAACTGCGCAGCACCGTCGAACTCTCCGGCATGGTAGAGCACTGCGATTTCGTTCAGCAGGAAACACTGTTCGGCGATCGTGTTCGTCGGCCCGACATGATCGTTAAGCTACCGAATGGCCGTCAGATAGCTGTGGATGCAAAAGTATCACTTGATGCTTATTTGAAAGCCACGGAAGCAGAAGGCAGCCAGCGGGATGCGTTTCTCAATGACCATGCGCGACAAGTCAAAACGCATATCAAGATGCTCTCGGAAAAGTCGTACTGGGATGGCCTGCAGGGCTCACCTGAGTTCGTCATAGCGTTTCTACCGCTCGAGTCGATCTATTCAGCTGCACTGGAGCGCGACCCGAGCCTCTTGAATTTTGGTGTCGAGCGGCACGTTTTGCTCGCCACGCCCACCACCCTCATCGCGCTGTTGTTCGCGGTAGCGTATGGCTGGAAAGAGCGCCAGCTGGCGCAGAATGCTGAAGAAATACGTGAGATTGGCGGCGCTTTGTATAAGAATCTATTGATTATGCAAGGGCGCATCGAGCGCGTCGGATCCGCACTCGGGACCGCCGTCAATGCCTACAACGAAGCCGTAACCTCACTTGATGGAAGGGTTCTCGCCAACGCTCGGAAGCTCCATGAACTCAGGGCTGGTACTGGCGAAGCGATCGAGCGTCTCGAGACCCTCGATGTTCAGACCCGTGCCCTGAGCGCTCCGGACTGGGCTGACTCCACTCCCAACATTGTTCAGGTAGCCAGCAATCAATAGCACAAGAGTTATTATCGAACCAACGACTTAGCCTTTAATTATTAATCTGTTCCGTGATGGTCACTGGTGCATCCAGACGGAATGCGATCCGCGTTTCCACGGGCACGACCGTCGGCTTCCCACCCGTCGCGGCGGCAACACCGGTTCCAGCCGCACCGCCGCCGGCTGCACCAATCGCCGCACCTTTGCCCCCGCCCGCGACGGCGCCAATAATCGCTCCCAAGGCCGCGCCGCCCCCAATCTTCTCGATGTTGCCCACCGTGTTCGAATCGCCCTTCTTTTCCCACGCGCTGGTCTGGACGTGAACCGCCTGCCCATCTGTGGTGTTGATCTCGGTCACCTGGAGCAAGAGGTCGGAAGAGCCGCTCAGGTGGCCACCCTTCTGCGCCGATACCACCCGTCCCACCACCTTCGATCCTTTGTCGGCAATGATGAAGCCGTTGAGGATTATGGGCTGATCCAACGTTCCGCGAAATGGATCACCCGCTACCTTGGTTTTGGTCGAAATCGTCTCGCCGAGACGGACCATAAGGCTGGTTCCCGCCTCGAGCGTGACTGTCTGCGGCTGTCGAGCGGGGCTTGGCGGAGTGCTGTCCGGGCGGGTATCCGGCTGTCCGGCCCGGTCCGCAGGATGCACGCTCTGAGGCGCAACCGGTGCAACGTCCGGAGGGGGCGCATACTGCGGCTGTTGCTGGGTCACCTGCTGCTGCGCGTCGCTCGGTGTCTCGTTAGGCGGTGTTGCCTGCGGGCTTTGAGCCTGACTCTGGGCGGGCGGAGTGTTGCGCGCGATAGTGACCGGCTGTTTTGCCGGCCGGTCGCCGAAAGCGCTCGGATGACCCTTGCGTGCTGGAGGCGCAGCCGCCGTCTCGGAAGGAGCGACTGGCTCGTCAACCGGCTCTGCGGGCTGAGCCGCCAAGTCTTGAACCGGTGCCGGTTGCGATGCGGATGAACTCGGCCCGGCAGGAGATGTAGCCGCCTGTGTCGCCTGCAGCGGAGCCTTCGGCGCCATGGTCTTCACAACGACCAGCGCGCCTGCGCCCGCTAAGACCAGGCCCGCCACAAAGGCGATCGCGATCTTGGGCCACACCGCTGTTTCCTCAGATTCGTTCATAACCTTCATAGTGTCCTACTGGTAGAAACGTACAGCGTCCTGGCGCCGTTTCATAGCGGCAAGTTAAAATGTTACAAGCTAAAGCTTTGTCTCGGGCCGCGACGCGTGCGGGCGGGTTCCAGTTTCAATGTCATCAAGTGATTACAGGCTTTCCTTTCCTACCGGCTTCTCCATCGGCCCCTTGGCCGTGAAACCGGCGACGGTGCTTGCCCCGATGGCCGGTGTCACCGATACAGTCTTCCGCCGCCTCATTCGCAACCAGGGCGGCTGCGGCTTGCTCATGACGGAGTTCACTAGCTCGCACGGCGTGGTGAGTACCCGCAAGGTGAAGAAACACAACCGCAATTTCCGCTACCTTTATTTCCGGCCCGAAGAGCATCCCATCACCTGCCAACTTTTCGGCTCCGACCCCGATGTCATGGCGGACGCTGCTCGGGTCTGTGAGGAGCGTGGCTTCGATGTGGTCGACCTTAACTTCGGCTGTCCGGTTAACAAGGTTGTGAAATGCAACGGCGGATCAGGACTCTTGAGGGATTTGCCGCTCGTCGAGAACATCCTGCGCAAGGTCAAGGCGGCGATCTCGATTCCGCTCACTTGCAAGTTCCGCGCTGGCTGGAACGACCTCGAATTAGTCTATGTTCAAATGGCCCGGCTCGCGGAGGACTGCGGCCTTGCGGCCATCGCACTGCATCCGCGAACTCGGGAACAGGGCTACAGCGGGCGCGCCGATTGGAGCCGCATCGCCGCCGCCAAAGCCGCCGTTAAGATCCCAGTTATTGGCAACGGTGATATTCTCACTCCGGAAGACGCCGTTCGCATGCAGCATGAAACCAATTGCGATGCTGTCATGATCGGCCGCACCGCATCACAGAATCCCTGGATCTTCCGCCAGATCGATGAATATCTCCGCACCGGCCGCTACACGATACCGCCCGATCGCGATCGCTACGAGATCATGAAGACTTACTACCAGATGCTGCAGGTAGAAGGCGAATCGGATGCCGTTGGGAGGATGAAGCAGTTTGCCACGTACTTCACCCACGGTGTCCGTAACGGTTCCAAGCTTCGCGTCGAAATCTACCGTTCCCACCAAGTCGCCGAAATCCTTTCCATCGTCGACCGCTTCTTCGCCGAACAACTCGACTCAACCGTCCCAGTGCGAGAACTGG
>JBAUOG010000248.1:0-1521 GCA_049579625.1 Bryobacteraceae bacterium | reverse complement strand
GGGCAACGGTTGGCCTTCTCCTCGTTTGGAACAGCGGGTGGCGGATTACAAATCTGGGATTTCACCAACGACATCCCCTCACCCAAATCCATCACCAAGGCCCCTGTACTGGCACTGGCCTACAGTCCGGATGGCCGCCGCATCGCATCATGGTCTGGGGATGGCATCACATTATGGGACTCCGACTCGGGCAAGAAGCTTCTACTCATGGAATCGCTCGTATCGCCAGTAGGCTACTGGGCGGACCCAGGCCGGCTCGATGTGTTGTTTAGCCGAGACAGTAAACGAATCGCTTCTGTTGAACCGCACAGCCAGTCTTTAGTGATCTGGAGTGCCATCTCTGGGAAGCAAGTGGCATCCGTCAAGCGACCGAATGTGCTTCTCCCAGAACCAAGATCCCCAATTGACGTTTTCGGTCTGAATTCCGGCGCAATGCTCGCCTTCCACCCAAGCGGCCGTACCCTTTTTGCGCCATTAGGCAATCTGGTGCAGATCTGGAATGAGGGCTCTTCCGAACCGTTGTTGACCTTACGTGAAAGTGCTGAGCAGGTCACGGGCGTCAAGCTGACCGCTGACGGCAGTCGCCTCGCAGCTTTCTCGGCGGATGGGACTGTCAGGATCTGGGACTCACGGTCTGCTTACAATCCCGATGCCGAGAGTCTAGTCGAATCTCTGTTTCAACAGCTCCATTTCGCGTCCGATGTATCCGAGAAACTAAACGCAGACACGAGCCTGGATGAATCGCTTCGCGGAGCTGCTTTGCTGCTGGTGCAAGAGCAGGGAGACCATGATCCTTCGGCCCACGTTCGAGCGGCTTGGGAGACCGCGAAGGCTCCTGGCGGACGACGCGACGCCTTGGAGTTGGCACTGCGTCACGCTCGAGTGGCCTGCCAACTTTCTCCATGGGATTGGAAAGCATTTAATGTCCAAGGTGCCGTTCAGTATAGGCTCGGTGCATACAGCGAAGCCCTTTCTTCGCTGCTCCACGCAGCCGAGCTCCGGGCGCGACCTGCCCCCACAAACCTGGCGTTACAGGCGCTCACGTACTACGGACTCGGCGAGATCTCGAAAGCCAAGACCGCGCTTTCCGGGGTGCGGGGGCTTGCGCGAAACACTGATATGGACCCAGCTGATCTTATTGAAGAAACTGAATTAAGGGTTGAGGGACGCGTCCGGTAGAGTCTGAGATCTCCGCGCAGAAGGCCTTTTCCCTCTGACTGAATTCCCATTCCGGGAAATAGTAGTAATGCTGTCCGGTACTGGCCCGGCTTACGCCGTCAGGCGAGGTGAAACCCGCACGTCAGGGTTTGCTACGACCGGTCGTGGGCTTATTCATGAGCAATCAGCGGCCGGTCCCGAAGCTCCATATCCGAGAAGGGATATCGAACGTAGCTTCCGATATTGCCTAGGACCGTATCGGAAGCGCCGCGGCCACGTGGAGGGATCGGCTGGAGCGCAACGGAAAGGCGTGGCCGCGGTGGTTTCGATACGGTGCGATGAAGGAAGCCTCTCCGGTTTGGC
>JBAUOG010000247.1:0-2247 GCA_049579625.1 Bryobacteraceae bacterium | reverse complement strand
CTTAATCATTCATCTGGTACCAAAATGGCAGTCCGACCCTCAAAAACGAAAGAAAATTGGAACAATTGTAACGACAAGGATTTATACTCAAAATCTGTTTCGCGGCGATCCAGGCTGCGGGACCGGGCGAACAAGGACGTGTATGAAACTGCCGTATAGCCTTCTTTCTCTCTCCTTCGGGCTGTTCACAGCCGCGATCTGCGCGGTCGCACCCCTCCAGATCGCGGCTCAGACAACAACAACCAAGACGACGCCTCCACCAAAGACTTACACCCCACCGCCGGCTCCGCCTCCCCGCCAAACGTATACGCCGCCGCCTCAACCGCAGCAGCGGCAAACGTATCCGCCGCCGCAGCAGCAGCAGCAACAGCAGCAACAGCGACAAACCTACACGCCGCCGTCCGGCTCCGGCCAGAACTCGAATCAGGGCACCACTTACACGCCGGGGCACACCACCCCGAAATCCAACGCCAGCCCGCCGGCAGGCACCACCTATACACCCGGACATTCGAGCACTAGTGGCTACTCAGGCAGCTCCGGAACGAAGTCGTCTGGTGGCACGACCACCTATACCCCCCACGCGGCCGGGTCGTCCTCGTCCACCGGTGGCTCCGGGTCATCTGGAGCGCCAGCGAAGTCTGCCGATGGTGTAACCACCTATCGCCCAAACTCCGGCACATCGTCGACAGGGTACTCGGGAACATCCACAAAATCCCTGGGCGGCGCTATCGCCGATCCACTCCGTTCCGATGCCTCAGGAAACGGGGGGGCCTATAAAACGTATAAGACAACAAGCGCTCCAGTCCACCCGGTCTACGCTGCCCCGACGACTGCTTCAATTGCATCGAAGACGGCCTCGGGCAGTATGCTGCTCAACCACACTGGCTCACAAACCACGTTGCACCAGATCAATACCGCCCGCGCCGGCATGCCGGGTATCAACTCGAAACCGCTGCCTGCAGGCGACGTAACGGTCCATCCGAACGGCCATCTCTCGGTAAACACCCCTGGCGGACGCCAGTATGAACTTCGCGCCAACGGAACGCTGGCTTCTTACACTGCACATGGACAATCCGCCAGCTTCCTGCCCAACGGCCGCGTCAGCTCCGTGCACACGCCTACGGTCGACGTGAAACGCAGCGCCAATGGCGCCCGCACCATCGTGACTCGGCAAGCCGATAAGAGTGTCCTTGTCAGTACGGGAGCGCATAGCGGCTACCTGGAACGTACCGTCAAGTCCAACGGCGGAACCACCGTCATTCAGCGGACCTATGTCACCAACAACGTCACCTACGTCCGAAACTTCACGACGTATAGCTATCATGGAGTGGCGCTGGAGCATTATGTTCCGGCTTTCTACTTTGCCCCGGCGTTTTATGGTTTCGCTTATTACCCTTGGGCAACGCCTTTCCCTTATGCTTGGGGATGGGCAGCGCAGCCATGGTACGGCGTATATGGAGGGTTCTTTACGCCCTATCCTGTCTATGACAGCGGCTATGCGTGGCTAACCGACTACTACTTGGCACGAACGATGGCCGAAGCTTATGACCAGCAGCCCGGCCCACAGGACGATCAAGGGTATCCGCAAGCGATGCCGCCCGCTCAGGATCAGGCCCCCGAGGGCGTTGCCTATGCGCCCGCAGACACCCCAATCACTCCGGAGCTCAAAAACCTCATAGCGGAGGAGGTCCGGAACCAGTTGTCCTACCAGAGCGCAGTGGCTGCAGGCAACGCGCCCGCCAACGTCGAGGACCTTCCCAAGACACTGAAGCCGAATCACGTCTATGTGGTTTCCAGCAGCCTTGACGTCACCACGTCCGACCAACTGACGTGCGCGCTCAGCCCCGGAGACGTGTTGCAGTTGATGGCCCCTCCGGATGACGGCGCTGCCCTGGCACTACTACGCGTGGCCAGCAGCAAGCGTGCAGATTGCCCTGCCGGCGTTGATGTCAGCGTTTCGCTGCAGGACTTGCAGGATATGAACAACGCAATGTGCGCGCGGCTCGATGCGGGGCTGCAAGCGCTGCACGCCAATCAGGGACAGGGCGGAATTCCAGCCGCCCCTGACGACGCGATCGCGCCGCCTCCGAGGCCGGGAATGGCTGGCATCCCACCTCCAGCTGCCGGCAATGTCGCCGGATTGCTCCAGGACCAGCAGGCGCAGGCGAGACAGACCGAAGCGAGTGTGCTTCAAGCCGCAGCCGCGCCGGGCGGCGGTCAATAGCGGTTACGTCTGTCGTTGGTGAT
>JBAUOG010000246.1:0-1758 GCA_049579625.1 Bryobacteraceae bacterium | reverse complement strand
AACTCTGTTATAGCTGTACCTGGATCTAGAATGAACCTACTTAGTGAACCGTTAAGCGAACGCGAACTGGAGGTGCTGCGGCTGATCGTCTCGGGCTGTTCCAATCGAGAGATTGCGGATCGGCTCGTGATCGCGGTGAGCACGGTGAAATGGTATATCAACACGATATATGGCAAGCTCCAGGTTGAGAGCCGGACCAAGGCCATCGCGCGTGCAAGGGAACTGAACATCGTGTAGTAACCTTGTTGGATACTCCTCTTTCATCTGTTTCCCATGGAGCTACTTTTTATGTCCAGGAAAACCCCACCCCCTTGTCCCACCCTTTGATGGGTGTAAACCCACCCTTCCGCCTGCTACTCTTCACGTAGAGTTACATGTCTGCTGTTGAGCAGAACATGTTGTGCTGAATCCAAGAGAGGAGTCCCAACCATGTTCAAGCGCACCACCACTCCAACACGTATCCCGGATCGACTCTCCTACATCTGGCTGGCCATAGCGGCTGCCTTGTTTGTGTTCGCATCTGGTCAGTGGGCTATCCCTTTGGCCGCTTGGCTCGCACCTCTATTTCTACTGCGTTTTGTACGCACCCAGCGTCCGCTTCCTGGACTACTGCTTGCCTGGCTCGTACGTTTCGTCATAGCAACTATTTTACTCCAAGGAATACTCTTGTATCCAGGTTACCTGTACTACCCGTTTGTTTTGCTCCTTACCTTGGTGACGATGATACCCTATCTGGCAGACCGTCTCATTACGCCCCGACTCAACGGCTTTGTAGCAACGCTAGTCTTTCCACTAGCCGTGACTTCGCTTGAGTACCTGAGTTCTTTTGGCCCCTTTGGAACTATGAATTCCATTGCCTACTCGCAGTATGGTGACTTGCCACTCATGCAAGTGGTGTCGGTGACGGGGATCTGGGGCATCACCTTCTTGATCGCCTGGTTCGCGGCGGTAGTCAACTGGGCCTGGGAGCGAGGTTTTGCATGGCCTCGGATACGAGGAGGTGCGTTGCTGTATGCTGCCATCCTCGTAGTGGTGTTCCTGGGTGGTAGCGCACGCCTAGCGCTCTTCCCTCCACAAGCGACCTCTGTTCGCATCGCAGGTATCAGCGCTTCACAGGCGACTGTCGCCGCATTCAACCAGCAACTGCCGCAAGCAACCCTATCCTTGCTGGAGTCAGGCAAGGCCACCCCGGCTGATCGTGCCCTCGCCCACTCCGCTTTCACCATTCTCGACGATGATCTGTTGGCACGTAGTCAACAGGAAGCGCGCGCAGGGGCCAAAATCGTAGTCTGGCCAGAGGCATCACCTGTGGGTGCCAATATCTTGCAAGAGGACGAGCCAGCCTTGATCCAGCAGGCAGGCGCTCTTGCCCGAGAGTCTGGCATCTACCTGGACATGGGGCTTGGCGTCTTCCTGCCCGATGTCGGCAAAGGACCCTTTCTTAAGGACGAAGCCGTGCTTCTGGATCCGACGGGCCATGTGGTATGGATCTACGAAAAAACTCATCCTGCTCCTGGGGAACAAGGTCTTTTCGTCCCAGGCAATGGCAAAGTTCCTATAGTCAATAGCCCATATGGACGGCTGGCCAATGTGATTTGCTTCGATGCCGACTATCCTGGCACAGTACGTCAGGCGGGGCAATCCGGTGCGGACCTGCTGCTTGTACTCGGCGATGACTGGCAGGCAATTGACCCAGCACATACCGAAAACGCCACATTCCGGGCGATCGAGAACGGCTTTTCTGAAGTGCGACAGGCG
>JBAUOG010000245.1:0-2467 GCA_049579625.1 Bryobacteraceae bacterium | reverse complement strand
AGCAGGAGATGCGCCGCCTCGGCTCACTTCTCATGCGGGCCGCCGAGACGGCGCGCGTTCCTGGCGGCCATGCCCTCACCGTCGACCGTGAGGTTTTCTCCGTCGAGATCACTCGTGCTCTCGAAAGCAATCCCAAGGTCGAGCTGCGTCGCGGCGAGATCGAGCACATCCCCGAAGAAGGCATCGTCATCATCGCCTCTGGCCCCCTCACCAGCGACGCCCTCGCCGCAGACATCAGCCGCGTCACCGGTTCCGACCGGCTCTACTTCTACGACAGCATCAGCCCCATCGTCGCGGCCGACTCCGTCGACATGTCGATCGCCTTTCGCGCCTCCCGCTACGGCAAATCCCTCGATGGCACCGACGACTACATCAACTGCCCCTTCAATAAGGAGCAGTATGAGGCGTTCATCACCGCTGTCCTCGCAGCCGGGTTCTATGAGCCGCACATTCCCGAAGACAAGACGCCATTTTTCGAAGGCTGCTTGCCCATTGAAGAAATCGCCCGTCGCGGCCGCGACACATTGCGCTTCGGTCCCATGAAGCCCATGGGTCTCGACGATCCACGCACCGGTCGCCGCCCCTGGGCCGTGGTGCAACTCCGGCAAGAGAACCAACGAGCGGATAGCTACAATCTCGTCGGCTTCCAGAACCACATGAAGTTCGGCGACCAGGCTCGCGTGATTCGTATGATCCCCGGCCTCGAACACGCCGAGTTTCTCCGCTTCGGCCAGATGCACCGCAATACCTACATCAACGCACCGTCACTGTTAACCCGGACTCTCCAGCTCAAGAGCGATCCACGCATCTTTTTTTCCGGGCAGATCTGCGGTGTGGAAGGTTACGCCGAGTCCATCGCCGCCGGTCTCCTCGCCGGCCGCGGCGCCGCGCAAATGGCGCAAGGCCTCCCCGTCGATGGCCCCCCGCGTGAAACCGCACTCGGCTCGCTCTGCCACTACATCACCGCCGCGGACCCCAAACACTTTCAACCCGCCAACATCACCTTCGATCTTCTTCCGACACTCGATGAAGCGTCGCGCCACAAGCTCCGCCACGACAAGAAAGCTCGTCATGCCGAGGTTTGCCGCCGCGCCACGCTCGCCATGGACTCGTTCCTGAACGTCTGCGTCTAGCACTCAAGCTTCTCCAGAATCTGTCATTCTATTTACATGAAGGCAGACCGTGTTGAAGTCTCTCGCGATGAACCGGGCAACCGGTGGCTGATTCGTATCAAGGTGGGCGAGGAAGTCATCCGCCGCCATTGCGCCGAGCCAAAGGATGCCGGTGAAGCTGCGCTTCGTGCTGCCGCCGTCAAAACAGCGAGCGACGAAGGCTACACAATCGAGCCATCCGACGTTGTTATCGCTTAGCCCTCTTTTTCTGACCGCGTCTTTCGTCGCCACAGGCCGAACACCACCAGGCCGGCTGAAAGCAATGCCAGGCTCGACGGTTCCGGTGTCGTCGGGTCCGCCGGCGGATTATAACTATACGTCACTGTGCCGCCGACGTTGGCGCTAAACC
Source organism: Bryobacteraceae bacterium (assembly GCA_049579625.1). Taxonomy (GTDB): domain Bacteria; phylum Acidobacteriota; class Terriglobia; order Bryobacterales; family Bryobacteraceae; genus CAJCIT01. The sequence continues at coordinate 946 of JBAUOG010000245.1, read as the reverse complement.
CACTGCAGCCGGTAGGCGTCAGCGCCGAGCCCCGGCAGGCCGTAAATGGAACCAGCGTCAGGTCGATGTTCCCGTTGCTTAAGAAGTCCGCAAAGTCCACAGCGGGCACAGTGAAAGTGCCTGACTCAGGTTGTTGCGCCCGTCCGGTCATATTAGGGAATGAAATCGTACTCAGGAGTACCCCCTTCGGATCCTCGATCTTGATGGTGGAGGAAATCGCGTTTCCCTCGAGCAGCACCGCGCTCGTGGCGTATGTACCGGTGATGCTGGTTAACGTACCGAGTGTGCTGTTGAACCCGGGCAGCGCGGAGTTAGCCGAGGCGCCAGTGAGAAAATTAACCCCGGTCAGGCCGTAATTTTCCAGGATAGTTCCCGCGCGAGCCAGACTCGACAGGCCGCAAGCGGACAGGATGCAAAATGCGGCAGCCATACGCCGTGATAAAAATAATCTCATCGCTCTCGTTTTCCTCTCAGCCTGATAAGCGACAAAAGGAGCCGATTTCCCTCACGAGGCGTCAAGTCACCGATCAGGTGCTGGAGTTTTTCCATGCTTCGGGTTGTTCGAGATGTTTCGGCAACCGCTCCCTAACAGTCGCGGCTCGGTTGGTTTGTGCGCGGTTCGGATGAGGACACGTTGGGTGGAACTCTTCAATGCTTTTATTTGTTGGAGGGGTTTCTGCATCGTTTGGGAGCGACTAGGCCGCCTTTGGGGGCACCTTGGCGACGTAGTCGACGACCTTCTTCTCGACTCGACCGTCTCCTGCACTCAGTTGAGCCAGCATCTTGGCCTTAAACAGGTGGGCTTGGTTGAAGACAAAATCGCGTGAAATAACGAAGCCAAATTTGGCCGGATCGAAGGTGGTGTCTTGTTGTATGTGCGCAAGGGCAATGCCCTTTAGCTGCTCAAGTGCATGCAGTTCTTTATCGCGGCGGGACTGTTGGGCGC
>JBAUOG010000244.1:0-2265 GCA_049579625.1 Bryobacteraceae bacterium | reverse complement strand
GCTTGATCCCTCTTTCGATCTTTCGTATTAGACTCGCTCCCATCGAGTCAATAAGGCTAGTCCCTCTCGATTCGATTTGCGCGTCGGGGGCGGAGTTGTCCGGAAGAACTGAGTAGAAGTAATTCCGGCAGCAGATACTCTCCGGCGCAAGGTGCTTGCATGTCTTGTTTTTTCGGTCATAGACCCAGAGCAGTCCAAGCTTGTCGCCGAACCCCCGCTGATAAAACTGAGGTACGTAGTGATGCTTTTTTGCTTGTTTGCCGATCACTGCTTCGACTGCTTCTGGGCACGACAGGGAAAATCCCTAGATTTTTCCTAGGTTCTTGGTTTTAAACTGTTGAAAACATGGTAGCGCTAAGGGGAATCGAACCCCCGAAACGCCATAAGAACGGGTGCGATATTGTCCTAAATGGTTGATTCTATTGGTGGCCAGTCGTCGGTTTGTCGTTCTTTATCGTCGTGTTTTCTGAAATGTTAGCCCGGTATTAGCCCGAACGGTCTTCGCTTTTACTTTTCTCCGCGATCAGAAGCGAGCATGCCGCAGCTGCCGTAGACACGCAGAACACTGCTTCATCAAGTGATGGAGCTACGCCCTCCTTCCCGTGTCGGGCTGTATCGCTCGCAAATCCCCACAAGCCCTCAAGAGTCTTGATCAATGCCGGGTGCAGTTGCAGCCGGTGCGCTCTTAAGTGCTCTCCAAGCGTTTGCCCTTTTCCAGACCACGCGTGAAACACGCACTCCAGGGCGTTGTTAGCGTGACTCACAGCTGCGTGGCAGTTTGCATCGGGCCTTTGGGAGAGCGCGGTCATAGCGTGCTGAAAGTGTTCGCTCGCGGATTCTAAGCCGCTGCCGGATGTGTCTTTGACTGCCGCAGCCATAGCACTGACGAAATTCGGGTCGCCGACCCAAGCGGCTCTCCCCCTTACAAGTCGCCATCCGATCTGCTCGCTTTCCAGCGCTTGGTTAACAGTCTCCTCGAACTCGGACGCTTTGGTTCGCCCCCAGTCCTCGTCGCCAAGGAGCAATGCCCGATATACGCGTTCCATCGCGTCATACACCTCAAACCAGTCCATCGCCACTGCTAGGTCAACCAGGCCTTTCTTGCTGATATCCTCCCGAGCAGGGGAGTCGGTCCCAATCGCCGCAACCAAGAGCGCCCTCAAGTCTGGTCGGCCAATACTCTCGATTCGATTCACGGCCCTGCCGAAGGCGCTCCTGACCGAGTAAGGCACGTCGGTCCGACCGAAGGGACTAAGGTAGCCTTCGCGGCGCGCGAAGAATGTCATTCCTTGCTCCTAACTGCCATTGCCGCACACTGTAGCACCGGCTAACGGGTTGCAGCAAGTTTTCTTATCGCTGGCGTCGCGCTTGCCAGCAGCTCGATACTCGGGTCCCTTGATGAAGGCATCCGGCCCATTTTCTTGTTGCCACAAGCATGTCGAAAGGAATACTATTGGCCAGTATGAAAACCAGTTCAATCGTGTGCATCGCAATTGTCGCGGTCGCCCTCAGCCCGGCGATGATGGCTGCCAGTCCCAAGACCACCCGTCAACCAAAACTACTCGGCATCGGCTCAGGCAGCTATGTGCCGCAGTTACTTGACGGCGGCAATTACCGGACGATCATCTACGTCCAGAACTTCGGCACGAAAGCAGAATCCTACATCCTCAACCTAAAGAACGAAGACGGCACTCCGGCATCGTTCCACATCGCGGAGCTGGGCGGCACGACCGGATCACTGAGCGGCACATTGCAGCCGCTGGCTGTGGCCGTCTTTCACACGAACAGCGGAGCGGCGGTCCTTATCAGCCAGGCCGGCTGGGCGGAATTCGATATCTTCAACACCGGCGATGACGTCTCCGTCTACGAGATCATCGAGAGCGCCGATCCGATCACCGGCGTGTGGACGACGCAAAGCATGGTCGTCTCGAACGAGCTATTCGTCTCGGATAGCGAGAAGCCGCTTCTGCTCTTCGATCAGACCGGCGGCGTGGTGTGCGGCGCGGCGGTCGTGAACCCCGATTCGTATTCAACAGCCTCTCTGGTCCTGGAAGTACTCGATGCGAGCGGGCTCTCAGTGGGTACGGCGACGCTCACCATTCAGCCCCTGCACCACACCAGCTTTAAGCTGGGCGATCTCCTGCCCGCAAGTGTCGGCATAACCGGCAGCGTCCGCTTCTCCAATGCTGCGACGGATCAGATCGCGGAGGTAGCCATCATGGGTATTAAGGCGACGGCCTACAAGAGCGGCTGGACTCAGACGTC
>JBAUOG010000243.1:0-6902 GCA_049579625.1 Bryobacteraceae bacterium | reverse complement strand
CAACGAAGATGCTGTCGGGACCAAACTCCTTGAAGAATTCTTCGATGGACCCCTTTAAGCCGGAGAGCAGTGACGCCACCGTGACCGTGGTGGTTATGCCGATCACGATGCCGAGCACCGTTAATCCGGAGCGCAGCTTGTGGCTCCAAACCGCGTCCAGAGCCATTCCCAGCGTTTGTTTCGGGCTGATTCTCATGGCTGTCTCATTCGGCGCGCAACGCCTCAACCGGATCAAGGCGGGCCGCTCGGCGGGCCGGATACCAGCCGGAGACGATTCCGACCACGCTTGAAACCAGAATCGACAGGATGACGTAGGTGGCAGTCACTCGCAGCGTGGCACCCGTGAGGATTTGAAGAAGCTGCGCGACCAACGCGCCGAGAAGGAGCCCCAGGCAACCTCCCGCAATCGAGAGGAAGACCGACTCAGTCAGGAATTGCAGCATGATATCGCTTTCGCGTGCCCCGAGGCTCTTGCGAATTCCGATCTCACGGGTACGTTCCGTGACGCTGACGAGCATGATGTTCATGACTACAATGCCGCCCACCACCAGCGAGATTCCGGTAATCGGCACCACCACGCCGGCGATCACGCCCAGAATCTGATCGGTGAACGAACGAACGGAGTCAGGGGTGAGGACGTCGAAATTGTCTTCCTCGCCGGGCCGCGCATGGAAGTGGCTGCGGAGCGCATTACGCGTGATGTCGAGCGCGGCATCCATGGTGAGGCCGCTGCCTGGCCGGCCGCGTCCGAACATAATGCCCTTGTCGCGGCCGCCAAAAAGCTGGTAATAAACGCTGATGGGTATGTAGACCGGATTATCGAGGCTCTGCCCGAACGATGAACCCTGCTGCTCCAACAGACCCACAACGGTGAAATCAATACCGGTCAGGCGCAACGTCTTGCCAATGGCCGAGCGGCCTGGAAATAGCTTGGTTCGAATGTCCTCGCCGATCACGCACACCGGTTGACGGTATTGCTCCTCGGTCTCCGTGAAGAAGCGGCCGTCCACGATGGGAACGTCGCGGATGTCGGGAAGAGTCGCTGACGCGCCGATGATGTTGGCGTCCTCGTATGTTTGGTTTTCGGATTTCACATCGGCAACGCGCTGCTGGTAAGAGGCATAGAGAAGCCGGTCGCCGGTCACGGAGCGCAAGTAAGCAACGTCTTCGGGCTTGATGCGTTTATTGCGTTTCTGCTTCGCGATGAACTGTTTGTAGCTCAACCGCCCGACCGAGGCGATTTGCGCCACCAGAAAGCTGTTGGTGCCGAAAGCTTTGGACGTGATTTGATCGGCGTACGCGCCGAGGCCATCGATGGCGGCGCCAACCAGAATGACGCTCGCCACGCCGATGATGATGCCAAGCAGCGTCAGAAAGCTGCGCAGCTTATGCACGCGGATGGAATCCAGCGCCAGCGAGATTGCGGTCCCTAAGAAACGAAAAGTAGTCATCAGATGCGGGTGAGTTTATGATGCCGGGCCAAGTACTAGGAGGTTAGCATTTTGTAAGAGACCTTTCACTCGCGCCCTAGTGTAAGGATGAGGGCAACTAGCCGGGCCGGTCAACGCGAATTGGGATGGCGAGTCGAGGACGGCGGCGAAAGGCAGGAAAGCCCGTATGGAAGGCATGGCGGGGGCAGCGACGTGGAGAGGCGATGAGCGCGATGGCCTATCAGGCGGCGGAGCTGAACTGCCGCGTTCTTTGAGCAAAGAGCTTCCAGCCGAACCAAACGCCGATCGGGAAAAGCACCAGCAGCGCCACCGCATACCAGTGAGGCACCGCGGCCCAGAGCTTGATCTGCGCGGCCAGACCGATCAGATCCCCGACAATCATCAGCGTGATGGTCGCCCTCCACGCGCGCTCGCGAGCAATCCAGGCGCATAAGTAGCCACCGGCGATAGAGTATACGAAGTCGGTAAACAGGCTGATTGCAAAGTAATAAATGGGTGGCATGGTCATCAACTTGAAGCCCGGGATGACCATGTTGAAGATCTGGTCGGTGATTACAACCAAGACGCCGATAAATACGTAGCCGGCAAGTACGGCGGCAGGAATACGCCAGATGGGTTTGTCCTCGAAGTAGAAAGAAGTATATCGAAACAAATGTGGGTTAGTTTTAAGACGTAGAACGCCCCGAGGCTCAGAAACCACGTCCATTCTCGTACTCTTCGAGAGATTTCACGCGACCCGCGGCAACGTCTGCAATGCCGCGATCAAGAGACGCAAGGGTCTCTGAGTCCGGCGACGGCCCATCTTCATCCGATGCATGCTTCAGATCTTCCAGCCACACGCGAGCCAGTTCTGCCTGATCGTCCGCCAAGCCGTCTACAAGCTGATGGAGTGCCTCACGAGTTGTCATGGCTGAATCATCACCATTTCATGATAGTTCTCGTCAGTCACGGGGTTTCCTTCGGCCGGTAAGCTAACGGTTTGTTAGCCTGGAGTGTGAACAAAAGACTAGAAAAACGGCATAAACGTCAAGTGACGCGCGCCAAAATGAAGGGGAAAACGTCCGAACCGGACGTGCGAACTCAGGAGCAGATCGAGGCGGCTCGCGAAGCCAGCAAACGTAAGGAACTCCCCAAGTAACCTGCCGACGCGGTGTGGCAAGCAACTACGGGGCGGCGAATCGCGCTACTGTAGGTTGTGTCCCCCGCCCAATGTCCGCATTGTAAATCCGTCGACTTTCGCAGTGTAGGCGTGCGAAACAGCATGGAGAAAGCCATTCACTGGCTGCTGCTGCCATTCCGATGCAGTTTGTGCGGTCATCACTTCTTCCTGCTTCGCTGGCTTGCGCCGGCTGGAGCTGCGTAACAAAGACCCCGGTAGGACCTCAGGAACATTAGTTAGCTTAATACCCGACATCAGAAGTCCGATCACGTATCGGCACACCGCTTGCTGACAGCAAGCGGAGACACGACGAAGCCGACCGGGACAGGCGCCTCTGTTCCCAAGGCGACCCGACACCTACTTTCGTCGCATCTAACCCTTTCGCCGCGTGGACAGAGCGAGCCTGTCCCAAGATGCACTACAGCCGACCGCCACTCGGTCGCGGAGTTTTCACACAGACTCTCACGCGCGCGGCTCGGACTCGGCGTTCGTCAGGACCTGCGAATCCGCTTGCTGACGCGCGCGGTTCTGTGCTCCTGACGCGCGCGACTCGGAAAGAAGCGGTGACCGTGATGGAACCGATTGACTGCGATCCGTGACCGAAATTCGGAAATTAAGTACTTAGCGGAAGTTTGTCTCTCGTTGGAGCCTCACCGAAATGTCACACCGCAGAGTGCCGTTTCCCGAGCGCGTCAACTCCCGAATCGTCCGAAACTCACCCAGTCCCGAATCCTCGTCAATCATGGACGAGGTGAGATACGGGTCACCCTTGAAGCGCACCTCCTCAACCCACTGAAGCGGGTATCCGGCGCCCCACAGAGTGAAGTGGATGTGCGCCGGGATGCTCATGTTTGGATACGGGCCGGGACGGATCGTCGATAATTCGAACTTCCCAGCGGCATCCGTCTTCATCCAGCCGTAGAGGCGCGGTGGATACGCCATTCGGTTTTCGCCATAGTAACCCTGCGCGTCTGTGTTGTAGGCGTACACCGTAATGCCCTCGACAGGCGTAACGCCATCCTGCGCAAAAACCTGACCTTCCACCACCAAGGGCTCACCGGGATCGGCGCTTGAGACGATCTTCAGCTTCGACTCAAGCCGCGCGGGCGCCGGGCGGCGAATCATAATCAGGCCATTCTGCCGCTGGTTCTTCCAGAGACTTGGCGGCAAGGAGTCGAACGGCTGCTCTGCGTTCAGGCGTGGCGCCACGGACAGAATCCCGCACCCGCTGACCAATAGCGTGGCCCCTTCAAAGAATCGCCGCCGGGTAAGTTCCCCATTCTTTCGATAAGCCATTTGGTGTACCTCGCCGTAAAGACGGCAGGGAACCCGGAAGTGTTAACGGACGGAGAAGCGATTAGTGCTTCAGAAGCTCAATGGTTCCGTTGTTGTCGGTCAGCCGCATTTCGCAGTGGCCGCCACCGATGGTGCCGCTTAATTCGTCGCTGGACATGGAGCCCATTACGTTGATCGGGAAGTCACTACGAATCTTTCCGAAACTCGTTCGGGCTGAAACCCGATAGCTGGCGTCCGATGATAGCCGGACCCGTATCGCCGAGAACGAAGTGCGAATCGTGATCGGCTGGCAGGCCCCCTGGGGGGTGCTGGTGGCGTCCACCGCGCCGTTCTGGTTTTCCACCTGGATCCCGCCATTCACGTTATCGAGCACCACCGCTCCGAAGCTGGTCGTGATTTGTGCGCCCTTGACGTTTGATGCTTTGACACTGCCATTCGAATTCTCTACCGTTAGCAGGCCGCCGATATTGCTGGCGTCGATCGTACCAAAACTGGTCTTGACGCGAGCATCTTCTTTAACGCCCGAGATGGTCACACCGCTATTTCCTGATTCGACGTGAGCACTGCCCTGTATATCCCGGACAGTGACCTGCCCAAAGGAGTTCACGACGTTGATGGATCCGCCCACTCGCGACCCTTCCACTTTGCCGTTGTTCGAGCGAACCGATAACTGGTGGCCGATGTTTGTGAACCTTACTTCACCGAAGGACGTGTTAAGCTCTGCGGCACCGTCGACGTCTGTGGCCTCAACCCGGCCGTTGCCATTGTTCACGGTTAGGTCGCCGTGGAATGTCGTGGCCCGCACCTCGCCAAACGAGTTTTTGATGTTTCCGATGCCGCCGCTGTCGGTGACTAGAACGGCGCCATTGCTGTTAACCACGCGAACGCCTTTCGAGGCATGCGCCACTGTGACGCCCGCAAACCGATTGTGAATACTGACCGCCCCGTTCACATCCTTGACGTCCACCGAGCCATTGGTGCCTTCCAGCGTCACGTCTCCGGCATTGTTCGATACTTCAATCCGGGCGAAGGAGTTTTCTAAGCGCTGAGTGCCTTGCCCATCCCGAAAAACAAGGTCGCCGTGGGAGTTGGTTATGTTCGAGCTGGCCTTCACGCCCGTGATGGAGACGGCGCCGAACGAATTGTGAACATCTAAGGGTGACGACTCGGGCACCGTCACGTCGTATCGAACGGAATAGGAAGTGCTGTTCCCGAAAAACGAATCGGGCCTCTCCGGATAACGTGTCCGGATGGAGAGCACTGATGATGATGAATCGATCAAGATGTCGATCCGATCCGCGAGAGACTTCGCGTCCTGCTGATTGCGCGCGGATACCCGAATATCGGCGTGTATCACCACCTCAGGGCTGTTGTGTGTATGGATGGTTATGTCTCCGAGCTTGTGTTCAAGCAGGATGCGCGCGCCCGCGTGAACCGGGATGGTTTTGTCGAAAGTGCGCGTGTATTCGTCGCGGCCAAGTGCCGCACAGGCGAATAGCAGTGCAACAAGTAGCGGACTAATTCTTCTGATCACTGGTCAATATCTCCTGAAGCGTTTGCTGCTTCTGCCGGTACAGATCGGCAAGGTCGTTCTGTAGACCGACGTTAAAACGGTTCTGATCTAAATTCGCCCTGGTTTCTGAAATTGCCGAATCGATGAGCAGCAACTTTTCGTGATAGCTCACCGCGACGGCCGAAGCCGGATTGTCTAGTTTTGGTTTGGCCAGCTGCGACAGCCTGTCGATGGACTGCCGATACGCGGCTTCGTTCTTCTCGACGTCGCGCAGTGCTTGCTCGGTGAGGAACGCCTGGTCATTGGTCGTCCCGGCTACGATACCGTCGCCACCGGGCTTCGTCTGGGTGGTTAGCAGCTGCCACGGCCGGAAGAACAGCACCGCGCCCAGCACGACGGTCGCTGCCAGTGACCAGGTTTTCCAGTCGTTCCACCAGGGCCGCGCGGGCCGAGGCTGCGCCTCCAGCGTCTGGCGAATATTAGGCCATAGGTTCGGGCTGTCCCATTCCTCATGCAGTTCCTTCGCGACCGAAGAGATTTCGGTCCAAAGACGGTACTCGCGACGGCAGGCGGCGCATTCCTTGAGATGCTCCTTGGCCTCGGCCATCAGCTCCGGAACGGCCAGCGCTCTTTCCAAATCGCCACATTCGAATTTCATGTGCGTGACTCCGTCAGCAGCCGTTTCAACTCCCGTTTCGCTTCGAACAACCAATTGCGCGAGGTGCCTTCCGGGACCTGAAGAATTGCGGCAATCTCGGAATGCCGTAAGCCTTCCACCTCAAACATCAAAAACACCAGGCGCGGCCGCTCATTCAACTGGCTCAGCGCGCGCTCCAGGGCGATCTTAAGCGCCGGCTTGCTTTCGCCGGCGACGTCCCGTTGCAAGGGTGCTTCCGCCTGCCGCTGCTGCTTGCGCAGCATGTCATAGCAGCAGTTGATCAGGATGCGGAACATCCACGTCGAAATCGCCGAGTGGCCATCGAATCCCGGCACAGCCTTATAAACCTTCAGGAACGCGTCTTGGACCACGTCCTCCGCATCAGCCCGGCTGCCGAGCAACCGAAACGCCAGGCTCTTCATCTTTGGAGAGTGGAGGCTATACAAACGTTCGAATGCGCGCAGGTTCCCACGCTTGCATTCGTCCACAAGCTCGGCATCGGTTGGATTGTCTGGCAGGCTAGCTGCGAAGCGGAGCGGCAACCCGATCTCCCACACCATATTCCTTCTTTTCGCGCTTTGGACGACGAGGAGCGGTGGAACGTTGGAAACGGCAAGCTTTATTTTCAGGAAGTAGCATGAGGCGGCAGCATCTCCTTTTTGCTCAATCACTTAATTGAGGCCCGTCCCCTTTGAAAAGGGGGCAGATCTGGTGTGCTCGGTTCCGGCTAGGAGCTTATCGCCGGCCGAATCCCACGCCGGATACGCAAATAACGCTCATAGGCGTGCGATCGAATTTCAGACGCACGATGTGTAGTTGCGACGG
>JBAUOG010000242.1:0-1568 GCA_049579625.1 Bryobacteraceae bacterium | reverse complement strand
CTATTACACAGTGTTTGACAACCTTGATTTTCGCGTGGCGGGAGATGCAGTAACGCTTCTGGGTCAGGTCACGCGTCCGGTGCTGAAGAGCGCCGCTGAACGGGCGGTGGAGCAGATAAAAGAGGTCCGTCGCGTGTACAACCAGATCGAAGTTCTGCCGCCGTCAAAGGAGGACGATCGGATGCGGCTGGCCGTGTACGGAGCCACTTATGCTCAGCCGAATCTGAGTCAATATTCAACTGGGGCCGTACCGTCGGTTCACATCATCGTGGAACGCGGGAACGTAACATTGGAGGGGACGGTGGACCTGACGATGGACAAGGCTGAGTTCTTCACTCAGACCAGCGGCGTACCCGGAGTCGTCTCGGTGACCGACCGTCTGCGAGTCACACAATGAACAAGCCTTCCTATCGGCACGCAACCTACAAGAAGATGGGCCGGACCATCACAACGAGACCGGGTTCACTGTCCGTTCGAAAATTCGCCTGAGTTTAGTCGGCGTGGGCGAGTACTTGGGCGGCAGCAGTCTCCGATGACCTGGCAATAGAAAGTCGGAGGCCGAATGCCACTCGAGCTCGGGTGTAAAGTGCGCTTCCTTCGTAGGACTCGCCGGCGGTGATGGCTGAGCAATTTGAACCCCGAAGGCCCAACAGATCGCGCCTCCGAGGACCCAGTTCATAACGCCGATGAAGAGGATGATCAGCTCCTGAGATTTGGTGAGATTCCGCGTGACAATATTGAGAATCGCGACCGCACCACAAGCCACGCCCAACCAAAACCAGCAGATAACCCAGCGGCGAATCCGCAGATGAACCTCCATCTCTGCCTCCCAGGCATTTAGATGCCATCGCGAAGGCTGGCGACTCGCCGCTGATCTAAGTCGTTGCGTCCTAGGATCGGCCTAGGGTAGCGGCCACCATGCAGCTTGAGAAGCTGCGGTAGCCGCCCCTCGCGAACAACATGACCTCGGCTTTAGCACGCTGCCTTGTGCATCGGGTGCCGACGATCAGCTCTTCTTCTGCTTGAGAAGATTCTCTGCGTCGTGTAGATGCTGTTCTATTGTCGGCAATGCTTTGTTGGCATAGGCCTTGATGTCGGGGTTCGACCCGTGTTCGGCCTCGTGCTTGAAGGCATTCACGAGTCTCTCGTGTTCCATGGCCTGGTTTTCCAGAAAAGCGTGATCGAAGTTCTTGCCCTTGTAGTGGCCCAACGTGTCTATTGTGCGGTCGTTCTGCTTGTCGATGCCCTTCGGAATAGGGGCGCCGGCTTTAGCGGCCAGCTCCGTAAGTTCCTGGTAGTTGTTCGTGTGGTCCTGCACCAGCGTGTTAGCGAAATCTTTCAGCTTGGGCGTTTCGGTACGCTCCTGCGCCATTTTGCCGATGTGGACAATGGTCATATCAGCTTGCGCGGCCGCTGCCAGAAAAGCCTCATCGCTTTTAGCGGAGGCTCCCGTTTTTGCAGCGGCCGGCACCCAATAAACGACGGCGCCGATTAGCACGGCCAGAATTAGCTTGTTCGACATTTTGTTTGATCCTTTCAATTCGTTTGGGTATCTTGGCGGTGAAATG
>JBAUOG010000241.1:0-4353 GCA_049579625.1 Bryobacteraceae bacterium | reverse complement strand
GGCTTCGGTGACGCGATACGGAGATGTGTGCGCGCCTTGGGACACAGGTGCCTGTCCCCGGTCGGCATCCGTTTTCATCATTGCGGGTGTGTGCACTCCGGCACTCATGCTGAGATCTGTGCTGGAGGAACTCGCGTCTTCATCTAGTTTGGTGGCCCGCCGGGCCATGTCCGCTCCCTCACGGTCACGGCTCCGTTTGGCAGGGCACTCGAGGTTGTCGAGGAGCATCGCAAAGACTAAACGACTCACTTTAGCTTCGTGTTAAGCAGCGCGGCCAAGCGATAGCCTGCAAGGGTGACTTGTGCATTGGCAATTTTAATGGCGTTTGCGTCGTAGGCAGCGTCAGGCCTAGGCGAAACCGTTACGGATGGATTGTTGTCATCGATGATGGGCGCGACATAGACCGCAGTTTTGGCAAGACCGAAGCTCTCCGTGACCCAGGCGTCAGGATCGACGCTATCAGCTCCAGCCGGTTTCCCCCCTTTTAGCAACTTCTTGCCCGTTTTGGTCACCTGGGCTGTGGTGGGCGTGTCGCCGAGAAGGCCATCCCAATAAGCATGAAGTTCATCCCGGCATGGTTTCACACAGAACGCTATGAAGTTTCCTCCAGCATCTCCGTGAGGATGATTCACGGTGAATCGCGATGTGGCGTGTAACGGCTGATGAACATCGCCCACCAGATGCTCGAGCCAGACAACGTCATAGGACTTGATGTCGTCCGACTCATCTGTGCCGATCGCGTTGGATAGCAGGATGATTTCCGTCTGGGCATTGGGAGTCTTCGGCGGCTCACCAGGTGAGCCTGCTGAGAAAGGGACATCGACGAAGTGCCAGTATTTATGCATCAATTTATCTGAGTAGCCGATGTTTTGTTCATCCGTCGGGCCACCGGCGGGTGTGTCGCCGCCGTCGCTGGTATAGCCGGGAGCGCACGTCTTGTCCTTGATACAGTCCGGCCATGTTGCGGCTCGCAAAAAAGCCACCAGGCCCATTTGCTTTTTGCTGATCCCTTTGGTCCACGCCGGGTACAGGGGATTGAGCTGCAATAAGGCATCAACCCGTGTGCGAGTACCTGGAGTCAGATTCTGGTAAGCGATGTAGGCGACAGTCATGTGACCGCCGTTGAACCACGCCTGGATGTTTTGGCTGAATAGGAGAGCCAAGGCTGCTGCGAAAACGCGGACTCTGCGCATATTCTGATGACCTCAAGGTAGTGTAACCGTTTTCCGCCGCTTGGCAACAGTGTTTGGATTGTTTGATTCTCAGGCGAGAGTGAGAAGTTGCGATTTTTCTCTCTCGCGGAAAAGCTGGTCGTGACGACTCTAGGAGTTGCTCCGCAAAACGAACTGCTTCGCGAAGCGATCCGTCACGTCCCTGAGGTCGCCGTCGAGTCGGGTCCGGGCTTCGAGTTCGATGTGTGACGGGACGCCGTAGTACGCTCCGGCGATGGAACCGGCAATGCAGGCGAGGGTGTCGCTATCGCCGCCCAGAGAAACTGCATTGCGAAGGGCGTCCTCAAAATCGGTTGCCTCCAGGAACGCGATGAGCGCAGCGGGAACAGTGCCCTGGCAGGTTTCATCAAATCTGTAATCGGGGCGGATGTCGTCGAGAGTTCGACTCAAGTCGTAACCAAACTCCCGTTCGACGAAGGACCGGATGATGCTCTTTGCTGTTTGGTGGCGCGCCAGGAAAACGGCGGCGGCCGTTGCTTGGGCACCCTTGACGCCCTCGGGATGATTGTGAGTTACCTCTGCCGATCGCTTTGCTTCCGCCAACACGGTTTCGAGATCCTCGAACGCATACCCGATTGGGCCGACCCGCATTGCCGAACCATTGCCGAAGCTCCCGTAGGGTCCGGCTTCGCTCGATTGCGCCCAACGGTGGAAATAGCCACCATAGCCGGCGTACGGATACCGCCGGTAGTATTCGCGAAAGCGCGCCGAGTAGCTTCCCCCGTCGAGAAGCACGTGCGCAACGGCGACCGTGAGTACCGAGTCATCGGTGAAGCTGCACTCGCGACCGAACAGTGGGAATTCCTTGGTCTTGATGCCGGCCCATTCGTAGATGGAGCCGATGATGTCGCCTGCGATTGCGCCGATCATGTGATCCAGTTTAGCGGTGCGGCGGGGAAGCAAAGGAATCAGGTGTTTCGGATCGTTAAGACTGATTGTTCGGAATGCTCCAATTCTGCTTTGCGTACCGCATGCCGGCGTAGAAGGTCTTCAACGCGAGAGGTCCGGTAATTGCAATTCTCCAACCGAACAACTCTTGGCGGAGCACCGAGGGATTTAGCGAGGTCGAGAAAGTCGGAATCCGTGGTTACGATAGTTAGGCCATGGCCGGCAGCAAAATCCCAAATCATTTCGTCTGAGGTGTTTCGAGCCAAGCCCGTCTCGAAAACGTGAAGCGACCCGGGGAAGCGTTCCTCCAGCCGGGCAACCAGCTTTGGCGAGAGATTCGCGTCAAACAGAAGCCTCAATGCGAAATGCGCTCCCGACCAGCCTGTGACGCATAGGCGTAGACTGCGTGGAAGTCGGCTTTCTCGAGGTACGGGTAGTCTCTTAGGATCTCGTCCTCAGTCATGCCGGACGCCAGCATATCCAGCACGTCCCAAACGGTCACTCGGAGGCCACGGATACAAGGCTGCCCTGACCGTTGCCCTGGTATGACGGTGATCCGGGAAAGGTCGGCCCGATCAGTGGTAGCCATACCAGACATTATCGCCCAGTTCCTTCTCCGAGGCTCCTATTGAAGCAATTGAGTCGGGTCCCAGCTTCGAGTTCAATTGTGGCGGGACCACAGCCTGAAGGCTGTGCCACGGTTCAGTGCTGGTGCGTATGAATTGCCATGCCTCGGGCTTCGCGAGGCACTGGTTGGGACAGCGTTAATATGTCGGTGTTTAGGGAGGATTGAAACGATTACAGACAAGCTCAATCAGGCACGAGTCGCAGATCTGCAAGCAGCAATGCGCGGTTACGTTGAACGGTGCGATATTCCCGGCATCGTTACGCTGATTGCTCGCGGTAATGAGATTCACGTTGACGCGGTTGGGACGATGACCGTTGATGGAAATGTCCCGATACGACGCGACACCATTTTTCGGATCGCGTCGATTACCAAGCCGATCACCGCGGCCGCCACGATGATTCTGGTGGACGACGGGACGCTTCGACTCGACGATTCGGTTGAACGATGGTTGCCCGAACTGGCAAATCGAAAGGTGCTGAAGCGGATCGACTCACAACTCGACGACACGGTTCCGGCCAAGCGCTCGATCACGGTGCGCGACTTGCTGACGTTTTGCTTCGGCTTCGGTAGTGTCATGGCGATGCCTGGAACCTATCCAATTCAGAAACCCATCAGTGACGGGCATCTGGGCGGCGACGGTCCGCCGCATCCGTCTTTGACGCCGGGCCCGGATGAGTGGATTCGCAGATTGGGCGAACTGCCGCTGATGTATCAGCCGGGCGAACGCTGGGCTTACAACGCGGGTTCCGACGTGCTGGGTGTTTTGATCGCGCGTGCTTCGGGGAAATCATTCGGAACTCTCCTGGGCGAACGCTTGTTTGAACCGCTCGGGATGAAGGACACCGCGTTCAGTGTTCCTGCGTCCAAGATGGGTCGACTGTCGGGGTGTTATCAGTTCAATCCCAACAGCCACAAGCTGGAGGAGTTCGATAGTCGGGAGAACGGCGAATACAGCCGCCCGCCGGCATTCGAATCGGGCGCCGGCGGATTAGTTTCGACGGCCGACGATTACTTCGCCTTTTGCCGCATGATGTTAAACCGGGGCGTGAGGGGTAAAGCGCGGATCCTATCGGAAGCTGCGGTTGAATCGATGACGCGCGATCAGCTCAGCCCTGAGCAGAAGATCGGTGCGGAGATGTTCTTTGGCAATCACAGCAGTTGGGGCTTTGGCATGGCGGTCAACATTCATCGCGAGATGCCATGGACCGTGCCGGGCCGGTTCGGTTGGGACGGCGGTTTCGGCACGTCCGCGTATTCCGATCCGAGCAACGACGTGATCGGCATCCTGCTGACGCAACGCATGATGGATTCACCAGAACCACCGGCCGTGTTCAAAGATTTCTGGACGGGGGTGTATCGGGCGGTGGAGGAGTAAGTAGCACTAAAAGGAAACTTGGCATAGAGGTTAGGATGAAGGTGTATGGCAGAACAAATCATTGTGCGTGACCCGGACGTGATGAGCGGCACGCCCTGCTTTCGCGGTACACGCGTTCCGTTTAAGAACCTTATTGACTATTTGGAAGGTGGCCATTCTTTGGGTGAGTTCCTTTGAGTTCCTGCAACAGTTCCCAACCGTTACGCGGGGAATGGCGGTCCTGGCACTGG
>JBAUOG010000240.1:0-2130 GCA_049579625.1 Bryobacteraceae bacterium | reverse complement strand
GCCTGTGTGGCTGAGTCTTTGGGCTTCTGCCAGATAGGCCTCTCGCCGTCGCAGTTCCTGGGTCACGAGTTCGTGCTCCGTAACGTCTATGGCGCTGCCAAGGTACTTTTTTAGGCTTTCGCCTTCGACCACAGGAGCCCCGACGCAGCGAATGTAACGGACCGCACCATTGGGTCGCACGATGCGCTTGGTGGCATCGAAGGGCGAAGCTTTCGCCCAGAGTCCCTTTATGAGGTTCGCCATGGACTCGCGATCCTGTGGGTGGACACAATCCATGTATTCCTGAACGGTAGGCGGTTTGCGGTCCGGATCGAGGCCGTGCATCCGAAATAATTCAGGAGACCAATAGTCGAATCCGGCAGGATCTAAGGCCCAGCTTCCTATGTGGGCAAGCCGCTGCCCTTCGGCGAGATAAAACTCGCTTCTTTGCAGCTCTTCGGTACTTCGGCGGAGCTGTACTTCCGCTCGCTTGCGATCCTCAATATCGATACTCGATCCATACCACTTAACTATTTGGCCGCACCCGTCGCGCACTGCGACTTTGTGATGCAGCATCCACCGATATTCGCCGTCTGCTCGCAGGACGCGAGCTTCATATAGGAAGGGGTCGCCACTGGCCAACGAGGCGCGCCACTTTTCCACGATTCCTTCGACATCCTCGGGATGGATAAATGCCGCCCACTTCCATCCCTCCAAATCCTCTAGCGACCGCCCTACGTACCCGAGCCATGTTTGATTGAAGAAATCGAGGTAGCCGTCCGGCCCACTCGTGTGAATCAGGCTGGGGGCCGAATCGACAAGGAGTTGAGGGTCCGAGGTTAGATCTTGTCGGGCTGCGCCACCTCCATTTGAGGCCATGGATGGTATTGTATTCCCGTCTCGCCAATCACGGATGCCCGCTCGTATAGTTCCCAGGGCGGGGCATGGCGGTGTACGACGGGCTGGAACAAGAAATGATTTCACGGCGAATTGAAGTTCACCGCGTCGTGCAGCCGGGGAAACGAGCGGCAGCTACGGAAACACATCGGGCTGGCGTCGACGACGAATTCGACTGAGAGCCGACCGCGAAAGGTAACCTCAGGCCTGCGATTTAACAAATTGCACGTCGATATCGATGGTGATCTCATCTCCGACCAGAACTCCGCCGGCTTCCAGCGCCGCATTCCACGTCAATCCGAAATCTTTTCTGCTGATGACCGTGCTAGCCGAGGCCGCGATCCGAACGTTGCCCCACGGATCTTTGGTGGCGGGAGAAATGTTGTCGACATCGAGTTCGACATTACGGGTGACGCCGTGGTAGGTCGCCTTGGACGCGGAGAGTATCGACGCCCGTCTTTTTGACTTTGGTCGATCGGAAGGTCAGCAGGGTATGGCGCTCCTTATCGAGGAAATCCTGGCTCCGGAGGTGGGCGTCGCGCTGTTCGTCGCGCGTATAGATGGACGAGGTGTCGACTTCGATGTCGATTTCGGATTGCGTGATATCGGCATCATTCAGCTTCAGATCGCCCCGGACGGTCCGAAATTCGCCACGGACGTTGGAGATCATCATGTGGCGTACCTTGAAATTGAACGGAGGAGTGGGCCGGGTCGATCGACCAGGTCGAAACTGCGGTAAGGGGATTGACGGTGGTAGACATGGAGCTCCTTCTGCCAAGGTCACTGGCTCGCTTCAACAGCAAAGAGGGGCGGATCGCGAGTTTTGTTGGCACGGTACTCCGAACGAGTTAGCCAGCGGTACCAGCTACGTGACCCGGCACTCCCGGGCGATCCCTTGATACTGTGCCTTTGTCGCGATGGGGCGGTAATCCGTTAAGGATCAAACCCATCATCCAAACCGTCGTCTGTCGTCACGAGCAAAATGCAGCTTTCATAGCAGGCGGCATTGGAAGATTGACCGGTAAGGCTGGTGTCGCTATTGCTACCTCCGGTCCTGGCGTTAGTAATTTGACAACAGGGCTCTTAACTGCAAATAGCGAGGGTGACCCACTGGTCGCGCTCGGCGGGGCTGTCCCAACGTCACAGGGCATCAAGCAGGTTCATCAGACATTTCAAGGTGTTGCAGCGTTTCGCCCTCTAACGAAGTTCAGCGCTGAAGCCAGTTCTCCGGAATCCGTCGGCGAAGTGTTGGCC
>JBAUOG010000239.1:0-2093 GCA_049579625.1 Bryobacteraceae bacterium | reverse complement strand
CGTCCAGGACGTCTGCGATACCGCCGCCGATCAAATCAGACGATCTCCTGGAGGGCGCGCCGGCAGGAAGAAGATGCAAGTTCGGGAGGTTTGAGAGTTGGACGATTGACTCCTCCAGCGTACTCTGGCCCAGCATGATCCCGCCGAGGCCGGGGCCCGCATCGGAAATGCCGAGTTTCTTGGCGAGCGTTGGCCGTCGAAGGTCGGCATCGACCAATAGAGTCTTCTTGCCTTGTTCGGCGTGCGCCATCGCGAGGTACATAGCCGTGGTGGATTTACCTTCGCCAGGGGTCGAACTGGTGATCAGGATCGTTCGTATCGGGCGCTCGACGTCCGCAAGGAGGATGGAGTTCCTTAGCATGCGGACCGCTTCTTCGAAAAGACTTATCGATCTAGTCTGGCTATCGGAGGCCCGCACAACGGAAGTGGACTGACCCGAGGCCGGTAATTGCGCTGTGACTAAGGAACTGATGTCCTTTACAACCGGCAACGCCCCAAGGAGGTCGGTCTGGTACAGGCGGTGGATCTGTTCAGGGTCACGGATGGTTGTATCGAAGGAATCGAGCAGGACCACCATACCAATGCCCAGGACTATTGATAGCACCGCAGCAATCCCTAAATTGAGCGATATATCCGGGAACACTGCTTTCGCGTTTGGTCTTGCTGGGTCAGATATCACAGTATTCTTATTCTGAAAGCCGGCGTTGATGGTAGCTTCCTGGCTCTTGGTCATCAACTGGTCATAGAGCTTTTTGTCGGCGTCGGCTTCCTGCTTTAGCCGCTGATAGTCAAACGAGTGGAGGTTAAGCTGGTCCGACTCCGCTTTTGTTTGCATCAGGGTCTTTTGCAGCATTTGTTCTCGGGCGAGCGACTTTTTGTATTCGACCTCAACCCGCTGCGCAATGTTACTTCGCAGGGTTTGGAATTGAGCTTGGAGCTCTTGTAGCTGCATTTGCTGTCGTTTGTAATCTGGATGATTCGGTCCCTTTGAGGAACGTATCTCCGCAAACTTCTCTTCTGCCTCGTTGATGTGCTCCTGAAGATGCTGGAGCGCTTCACCTTGCCCCGAGGCTTGAACGGCTTCGAGGGAACCGGAGGCGATCGAATTATAAGCTGCTTCGCTTTTCACCCGGTCAGCTTGCGCGGTGGTGTATTCCGTGTTCAGCTGGAGTAACCGTTGTGAGATGATGTTGGTTTTTTCTTCCGGATTAATGACGTTCAATTCTCTTTCAAATTGAGCGAGAGCTTGGCCGGAGCGTTCCATGCGCGCCCTCAAATCATCGATCTGCTTAGCCATGAATCCGGAAGCGCTAGAGGCGGAATTGACCTGGAGGCGATAAATATGTTCTACGTAGGACTTCGCGACGGCATTGGCAACATCCGCTGATAGTTGTGGGTCCGTAGAGCGATAGGAGATCATGACAAGATAGGTGCCGGGCGGCCGGGTAACCTTCATCCGTTTAAGGCTGGTAGGCGCTTCCTTGATCGCTGCAATACGTTCTTGCGTTAAGCCATCCAAGCGCTTTTCTCTCTCCAGAAGGTTATACTTCTGAGCGACTGGCCGGAGGACCGGATCGGATTCAATAATCTTGATTTGCGTTGCGATGTATTCGTCGGCATCTTGAGCCGCGTAGCTCATTTTTTGCGCCTCCTCGCCTACTACACCGGAAGGGGCCTGCCGGTCGATGTTAATACCCACGGCGGACTCGTAAATCGGCTGGAGCCTCGAGGAAATTAAGAACGTGACGACGAGGCTTGTCAGCACAAAGACAACAATCTTCCAGGCCTGGCGTCGAACGACCCAAAGGTAGTGCGCGATTGGAATCGTGTCATCGGCGTGTTCGGCCCGGGAATCCGTCGCCCAGTTTGTTTGACTTTGCGTGAGGGCAGCGGTGGGATCGAATATCGTGGGAAGATTATCAGTTTCGTTCTTCATGGCAGTTTCATTGGAAAGTGTCGTGTCTCTTTGGCTAAGAATATGAGAGGCTGCTGCGGTTTCATGGCAGCCAAACGAAGTTCCTGCGGGCTGAATATGCGCTCTGCTAAGGTTTTTGACCCTAATGAAAGGTGTATATCATTGCCGAGCCCAGGAC
>JBAUOG010000238.1:0-2185 GCA_049579625.1 Bryobacteraceae bacterium | reverse complement strand
ATAACCCACTTCCATGCCGCCGGTGAGTGGCTGTTCTCGATGTAGTACCTGATCACCCCCGCGTAGCCCGCCGGAGTGTAGGCGCCTTTTCCAAGATTTTCAAAAAAGACCGAGATCAACATTGCGCCAATCGTCACACGGACCAGCGCCAGCCCAATTGCCGCTGTCGGTTGCTTGATCACTTCCAGAGTCGGGTTTGCGTTCGATGTCATTGTCGACCTCGTGCCAGTTTGGGAAGGCGCGCCGCAAGGCCGTGGTGCCCATCATTCTGTCTGGAACAGCAATCACTCGATATAGTGCAATCGTCGAGGTTGCGGTCGAGCATCTGAAATCGCGGGGCGGCGTCCAATAGCAGATATCTTAAGCCGTTCTCCCCGTTTTTGCTAGTGGATTCGCAAAGCCCCCATTTCAGCACATCAGCGGGCACCGTGGCGACGACAACGCCGGCATCCGTTGAAACAACCAGCAAGAAAGCGATCCGTTTTCAAATGAGCACCATCATTCGGCGTGAGGACCCCGGTCACCGCAGCTACTTTTCCTTTGCTACGTTCAGCGACCCGGATGGCAACACCTGGCTGTTCCAGGAGATCACAATGCGCCTGCCCGGGCGTGGACTCAGCAATTTGGACGTCTCGACGCTGACAGAGCTATTGATTGAGACGGATCAACATCATGGCGAGTACGAACCAACCGCCCCGAAGCACCATTGGTCGGGGTGGTACGCGGCCTACATTGTCGCGACCGGACGGGAAAACGCCCGAAGAAGCCGCCAAACTAGTCAAGCTGCAGATAGAAGGTGCTCAGTGAGAGCCACCCTGAACGAATAAGACTTAATCGTCACTGGCGACAAAGCCTCGAATATAACTCAGGAGTTCGACATGAAAACGATTGAGACAGGCCGACGAACCCTGTGCGCGATTCCGAAATGTGGTCGCGGTCCTGGACGCACTTCAGGGTCGATCGGTGCAGCCCCAGATGCCATGTGACGTTCGACTACCCTCCGATCAACACGACAACGGCGACGACCGTCGCCGAGCTCAGCGACCTCGCCGGCCTCATTGAACAGGATCCGGATCTTAACGTCGTTGTGTTCGACAGCGCCAACCGGGATTTCTACCTGGCCCATTATGACTTGGAGAACGACCCCGGCAGGACTGAGGCACTCGGGGTCGGTCCCACTGGACTGTCGGCCTGGATCGACGTCCTTGTCCGTCTGGCTCGTGCCGCGGTGGTCAGCATCGCTTCGATCCGGGGGCGCGCCCGCGGCGCCGGGAGCGAGTTCGTTCTCGCCTGTGATCTGTGGTTCGCCTCTCGCGAGAACACCCTTCTCGGCCAGTGGGAAGTCGGCATCGGTCTGGTTCCTGGGGGCGGTCCGTGGCTAGGCTTTCTCGCCTGGTCGGTCGCGGACGGGCACTCCAGATCCTCCTCGTGGCCGACGATCTCGATGGACCGCGCGCGGAGCAATACGGATACGTCAACCGGCTGATTGCCGACGACCAGCTCGACGCTGAGGTCGAAGAGATCGCTTCCAGACTCGCGCGCTTCGATCACGACGCGATCGTGCGCACTAAGTCAATAAGTTGACCAGATCACATTGCCAGCGAATAGCGAGCTCGGCCCCCCGTGGAACGATTCTCTAGAACTGTCTCGCCCCCTACAAGGCGGGCTCAGGCGGCCCGGCTTCGGGAGCTCGGGCTCAACATCGACGGCGAGTTCGAACGATCTCTTGGGAGGCGCCTAGTCGAGTCGCTTCCTAACACCTGAACTCAGGGTCGGAACCAGAAACCAGACAGATCCTACGTGCTGCGATTCTCGGGATCGGAGGCCACACCGGCGCCAGGATCGTGGCACATCTGAAATCTCAGCAAAGAGATTAGGGCGCTTCTCATCATCGATCCATACAATGATTCAGCTCAGGGGGGCCGCCGTCCGTCGACATCCAGACCGCCGGATCAGGACCGAGAAAGGCCATTGTATTCATTAATTAACTCCCGAATCGTCGGCAACCCGGAAGTTGTCGCGAAACGGCGAACGCTACAACTGCTCGCAGGTACCGGCGCGCCGCCGTTGCGTGCGGAGGTAGATTCCCAAGAAGATAGTCAGACCCGCACCCATCAGAGGTAGCCTGCCATGCTCTTGACTCATCAATCCCCGGCCACAGGCCGGTCCGCGACCAACGCAGGCC
>JBAUOG010000237.1:0-1909 GCA_049579625.1 Bryobacteraceae bacterium | reverse complement strand
GATGTATGCCGTTGCCCCTACCACCTGCCACTGTGTCACCTCGTCCACGGCGTTGACGTGGTACACCCCTTTGACGCCATCCCCTAATCCGCCGGTAAGGAAGACTGGCGAGGGAAAGACCGCAGGGTGAAAGTGAAGGGAAGGCTGGCCCGGCGTGGGATGAAGGTTGTCCAGGGAAACAACGTTATTGAAAACAAAATCACCGATTGGTGTTTCAAGGCCGCATACTTGAATCAGTGCTGAAACGTTCCAAACCCTCCCTCGCCGAGAGCGAGTTTCTCTTTGAGATCGATCCTGAGCCGGCCACGGAGCGGTTAACCTCCTACGGCGGAGCGGCGGTGCTGATCCGGACGCTGCGATCGCTCGGCGTAGCGCAGAGCGTGGCGCGCCATATTCACATCAAAAAGCGAGACCGTGGTTACGATGAAGCCACATTCGTGGAGAGCTTCGTGGTGCTGAACGGTGTGGGCGGAGACTGTCTGGACGACTTCGACCAGTTGCGCACCGACGCGGGGCTGGCATTCATAGTGGGACATGACCTGCCTTCGCCGGGAGCGGCGCGGAATTTCCTTTATGAGTTCCATGATGAGAGCCGCATCGACGACGCCAAGCAGCAGTGCACGTTGCTGGGAACGAAGGCCTATATTCCTAGTGAGAACGCGGCGCTGAGAGGGTTGGGACTGGTCAATCGCGAGGTCGTGCAGGAAGTGGGACGGCGTTGTGCGGAGCAGAGAATCGCGACCGTGGATCAGGATGCCACGATCATCGAGAGCCGTAAGCAGGAGGCGCTACGCGGCTACGAAGGGGAGCGCTGCTACCAACCCATGTTGGCGGTTTGGGCGGAGATGAACCTGGTGCTGGCCGACGAGTTTCGGGATGGCAATGTACCAGCGGCGTATCAGGGACTGCCGGTGGCGAAGGCTGCCTTCGCATCGCTGCCTTCGGCCGTGAAGGAGTATTACTTTCGAGGGGACTCGGCGTGCCACGAACACGAACTGATCGATTGGCTGCGCGATGAAGAACGGCCGGAAGGACCGCGAGGCTTCATTGGATTTGGAGTCAGTGCGCGCATGAGTCCGGCGCTTCGCCAAGCGGTGGAGGCAGTGCCGGAAGGGCAATGGGACGTTTATGGCAAGCGCGATGAGGAGGTGACGCGCGAGTGCGCGGATGTGACGTTTGTTCCCAACGAACACAGCGAAAACAAGGATCTGCAACCGTTGCGGTATGTCGCGATACGAATTCGCCCGCGACAGGGCGGACTGTTGAACGACGGCACGCAGGTGAAGCACTTCGCGGTGGTGAGCAATATTCGGGAATGGAATCCGGCGCGTCTGTTGCAGTGGCACCGGGAGAAAGCCGGGACGATCGAAGCGGTGCATGACGTCCTCAAGAACGAGCTTACCGCGGGGGTTTTGCCGTGCGGGAGATTCGGGGCCAATGCGGCATGGCTTCGCTTGGCGGTGCTCACGTACAATACGCT
This sequence comes from Bryobacteraceae bacterium, assembly GCA_049579625.1. Lineage (GTDB taxonomy): Bacteria > Acidobacteriota > Terriglobia > Bryobacterales > Bryobacteraceae > CAJCIT01. The sequence continues at coordinate 429 of JBAUOG010000237.1, read as the reverse complement.
GACCGCGCTGAAGCGCTTGGCCTTGCCAGCCGAACTACTGGAAGCCCGTCCCAAACGTCTGCGGTTTCTGTTTTTCAATACGGCAGGCCGCTTCGTGCAGCACGCTCGCAAGACGATCTTGCGGCTGGCCATGAGCGCGAAGCGGTTGGCGGAATTTCATTCAGCTCTGAGATTGCTTCCACTCTGGGCGTAGACCCGACTTCGGCAGTTCCTTACCGGCGGATTTGCAGAGCACTTCTGAAGGAGAGGCACGCCCGAAATCGTTTTTGACGGACCGAAGGCGGTCCGCAGAGCCTGCTGCACGGCTATCTTCTCATCTTCGTTCGCTTCACTCTCCCCGGATTTTTCACGAACACTGCCACTCCCAACATTTGATCGTTCCGATTTCCATTCCCGGTCATCTCAAATCATTACCGGCGGATTAGGGGT
>JBAUOG010000236.1:0-4443 GCA_049579625.1 Bryobacteraceae bacterium | reverse complement strand
CGAGCCTTAATATACAGCGGATAACTACGCCGCTGCATTCCGACTTGCACGATCCGGTCGGACTTGCGCACCGCGTCCATCAACTCGACGCCTTGCTCGGGCGTGTGGCAGAGCGGTTTCTCCACGTAGACATCTTTACCGGCAGCCAAGGCGTCGAGCAGCATTCGATGGTGCCAATGCTCGGGAGTCGCGATGATAACGATCGAGATGCTCTTGTCGGCCAGCAATTCCTGATAGTGGCGATAAGCTCTTACTTTACCCTTGGCGACGGAGAGGCCGGCTTCCAGGTTCGGCTCATAGACGTCGCAGACAGCGGTCAATCGAACGGATGGATCTTGCGCGAAGCGGTCCATCAGCACTTGGCCACGGCCGCCCGCTCCGATCACACCAATGTTGATCTGGTCGGAAGGAGCCGGTGCCGCCGGCATTATGCTGCTGGCGGTGACGGCGCCAGCGCCCGCTAGAAATGTCCGTCGATTCATAGCTGACCACTGGCCGCGCGCCGCGGCGTCAAACAAAGGAGTAATTCGGCGGGCTGGGCCGCCCGGTGCAAGTCCGCTATGCGCGTGTTTCTCATGATGAGTAAGCCCTACTTGCCATTGCCGATGCCCGCCAGCGCCGCCATCAAATCCTTAGTAACTGTCGATGGGCACCAATACTTTTCGATATATTCGATCACCAGCTCAGTCCCACGAGCGTGGGAAACGTTGGGCGCTTGCGCTGGGTTGTACATCGCGTCGGTTAGGTCTCTAACAAGAACACACTTCACGCCCCACCGTGTCATCTGTTTAATAGCAAAGCTTCGGTTAAGAATGCACATGTTGGCGTGAACTCCCATGACAAATATAGTGTCGATGCCCTTTTGCCGCAGCAGGTTGTAGATCTGGGCGCCGTCGTCGGAGATGGCATCATTCGGGCCGATTGAGAGAATCGGGTTCTCGCGGGACCAGGCTTGGTGCTCGTGATCTCCAGGCGTGTCGCAACCTCCATCAGAGTCATCAATGGGAAGAGGCAGATCCGGAATTTTCAGGTCCGGCGGCGGCTTTACTTTCGGCGCATTCAGGACCAAAAGACGTTGAGGGGCGTCCTTGTAAAAGTCCATGGTTTCCGACGGGGCATGGATCACGAGTACTCCGGCGGCACGAGCCTGCTGAAGAACAGGCTCCATGCGGTGCGCCAACTCAGCGACGCGCTCGGTTGCGCCACCACACCAGTGTTTGTCCCACATGTCGCAAATAATGATGGCCGAGTGAGCTGCAGGAAAACTTCCGCCCAATGTGGCGGGCTCCCATGTGTCAATTCCCTTGAACGGCTGGACGCGAGTTCGCAGCGGGATGTGCAGGTCTTGGGCAGCAAGTGTGAAAGCAAGAAGGAGCAGGGGTAGAAGGCGCGTAGCCGGCGGCATCGCTGCAATGCATTCCATTTGTATTCCCAGGTTATGCCAAAACCGGCTTGACAACTTTCCCGGCCACGTCGGTGAGGCGGAAGTGACGCCCCTGGAACTGATAGGTGAGCTTCGTGTGGTCGATGCCCAGGCAGTACAGGATGGTGGCCTGCAGATCGTGGACGTGGACCGGATCCTTGGTGATGTTGTATCCGTAGTCGTCGGTCTCGCCGAGTGTGACGCCGGGCTTGACGCCGCCCCCTGCCATCCAGATGGTGAAGCAGCGCCCGTGGTGGTCGCGGCCGTAGTCGTCGGCAGTGAGCCGGCCCTGACAGTACACCGTGCGTCCGAACTCGCCGCCCCAGACCACTAGAGTGTCGTCTAGCATGCCGCGTTGCTTGAGATCGGTTATGAGTCCGGCTGAGGCCTGGTCCACATCTTTGCAGCGCTTCGGCAATTCCTTCGGCAGGTTGCCGTGGTGATCCCAGTCGCGATGGTAGAGCTGGATGTAGCGCACGCCGCGCTCAGCCAGCCGGCGGGCTAGCAGACAATTGGAGGCGAAGGTTCCTGGCTTCTTTGCGTCCTCACCGTAGAGTTCGAATGTGCTGGCGGGCTCACTGGCCAGGTTCGTTAGTTCAGGAACGGACGTCTGCATTCGGAACGCCATCTCGTACTGAGCGATGCGGGCGTTGGTTTCCGGATCACCGAATGCGTCGGACTCGATTTTGTTGAGTTGCCCCAGCGCATCGAGAAACTGGCGGCGGTTGTCGGCGGTGAATCCCTGGGGATTCGAAAGATAGAGGACCGGGTCGCCCACTGAGCGAAACTTGACGCCCTGATAGCGGCTCGGAAGAAAGCCGTTGCCCCAGAGGCGGTCATAGAGCGGTTGTCCTCCCCCTGCTGAGGAGATCATCACCACGAACGCGGGCAGATCTTCGGTTTCGGAGCCGACACCGTATGAGATCCAGGAGCCCATGCTGGGGCGTCCGCCGAGACGGAAGCCGGTCTGGGCCATGGTGACGGCGGGATCGTGGTTGATCTCTTCGGTGTTGAGGGTCTTGATGAACGTAAGTTGATCGGCGATGCTGGCTGTATGCGGAAGCAGTTCACTCACCCAGGCGCCGGAATTGCCACGCTGTGCGAACGAGAATTTCGAAGGGACGATCGGGAAGCTGGATTGCGTGGCCGACATTCCTGTGAGCCGCTGCCCCCCTCGGATGGAATCCGGCAGATCCGTCCCCTGGAAGTCCTTCAACCTCGGCTTAAAGTCGAAGAGTTCCATCTGCGAGGGACCGCCCGACTGGAACAGATAAATGACGCGCTTAGCTCTAGGAGCGAAATTCGGGAAGCCCGGAAGGCCGCCGTGCGTGGAGGCGGCGGCAGCTTTCACGTTCGGGCCCATCAGTCCAGCCAATGCGGCCAAGCCGACGCCTGTGGAGTTGAGGCCAAAGAAGTGCCGGCGCGTCATCCGATGGCAGCGATCATCGCAGGAATGAATGGTTGGTTCTTGGGACATATTATTCTTTCGTGATCGTCTCATCGAGATTGAGTAAGAGGCTGGCGACGCCGGTGTACGCGGCGAGCTCTACCGGATCGAGGTTGGTCATACGCGGCGATTCGCCATAGCTGAGATACTGCTCGGCCGCTTTCGGGTTTTGGCGGTAGTTGGATTCGAAGCCGGCCAGCGTCTGTTGCAGGATTTTCTGTTCCGCCGGCTTGGCGCGACGCGCGAGCAGCAAGCGGAAACCATAGTCAATGCGCTGATCCGGCGTGGAACCGCCTTCCACCACCAGCCGCTCAGCGAGTTTCCGCGATGCTTCGAGGAACGCGATATCGTTCATCAGGTCGAGTGCCTGAAGCGGCGTGTTGGTGTGGTTCTCATACACTGTGCACACCTCGCGATTCGGTGAATCGAAGTTCGTCATGAATGGCGGCGCGACCGTGCGCTTCCAGTACGTGTAGAGGCTGCGCCGGTAAAGGTCCGGGCCCTTGTCCTGGATATAGCCGGTGCCGTCCGCCAATTCCTGCCACAAACCCGGTGGCTGATACGGCTTGACAGAGGGCCCGCCGAGCTTCTCCGTCAACAGACCGGATGCCTCCAAAGCTTGATCGCGAATGACCTCGGGGCCGAGCCGCACGCGGGGTCCACGAGCCAAGAGGCGATTGTCGGGGTCCTTTTCGAGCAACTCCGGCGTCACTTTTGCCACTTGGCGGTAGGTGGCGCTGGTGACAATCAGCTTCTGAATAGCCTTGACGTTCCAGCCATTCTCAACGAACTCGGTGGCAAGCCAATCCAGCAACTCGGGATGGACCGGCCATTCGCCCTGCGAGCCGAAGTCATCGACCGTCTTCACAATGCCAAAACCAAAGTACGATTGCCAGTATCGATTCACGGTGACGCGCGCCGTCAGAGGATTGGAAGCGTCCACCAGCCAGCGCGCCAGGCCGAGACGGCTCTTTGGCCAATCGGGCTGGGGCTGCGGCAGGATTTCCGGCACGCCCGGAGTAACTGGCTCGCCAGGTGCGTCGTACGCGCCGCGCTTGAGCAAGAAGGTGTCTCGCGGCTTCGTCGAATCAACCATCACCATGACCGTGGGGATGGCGTCGTAGAACTTCTCACGCTGCTGCTGGAGGGACGTCAGTTCCTGGCGGGCAGCTTGGATGTTCTTGGGCGCCGCTTCAGCCAAGAAGGTCAGAGCTAGCTTCGCCGACTGCGAGTGGCTGCGGCTAGTCGGCGCGATGGCGGCTATTTGGCTGATGGATTCGGGAGCGGCAACAGCGGCGGCCTCTTCCGGCGTGAGGGCTGTCTTATAAACACGAACGTCTTCGATGGATCCGTTGAAGCGCACGCCGCCCGCCGTGCCGATTCGAAATGGCACCTTCTCGTCCACATGGAAGGGTTCATTCAGTTGATCAAACAGCACGCTGGTCTGCTGCAATTCGCCATTGAAGTAAATGCGAACGCCGCGAGCCTTGCGCTTGCCGTCATAAGTGACCAGAACGTGTTGCCATTCGTTCTGCTTGAGCGGCGCCACAGTCTCAATACGAAGCGCCAGGTC
>JBAUOG010000235.1:0-12405 GCA_049579625.1 Bryobacteraceae bacterium | reverse complement strand
ATGTTGGTCCGGATCTCCTTAAATTGTCCCGCGTTGAGTGAATAGGTGGTCACCGTCGAGCCGTCGTCAGCCGTTACCGAAGTGCCATCCTTTGCCGCCAAAATTCTGATAGCCGTATCCAAGAACGCCACCGCATAGAAGTCAGTTCCGTAAAGTTTGGAGACAGGGAACATCATCTCCGTCGTGACATCACAAGAACTCGAACCAGAGGGTATGAACGCGCAGCCGTTCCCGGCCACAACGCTTACTGGTTGATCACTCACGATATGAGACCCGGTAACATCGGTATCGCATTCATATTGGTAGGTTTGGCCTTGGTTTAGCATAACGTTGAAAGACGCACCGGCTTGGCTGCCGGAAACGCTCTTGCAACTGGGAGTGATTGCCACATTCGTATTGTTCGCCGCTGCCGTTACGGCAAATTGAGAGGACCCGCCGATATAGGAAGCTGCGAAATATTCCTTATCAAGCGAGGAGGTTGGAATGGCAAGGTAGGCATCGTGAACGCCATCCGGGGAAGTGTAGAAAAAGGTCGCAAATATTTCGGCGTCGCTAGTCAAATGGATGCCCCGGTTTTCTGCGGTTTGATTGTCGGTAATCTGCAGACTCGCAGGCAAAGCGATTGTTTGCGGCGAGCTCGGTGAAGCGGTGCCGGTTTTGGAGAAACCCGGAGCCGTGACGGTAAACTTTGCGACAGTATCGCTGAGTATCGTAAGCTGCGCGCCGTTTCCGCTAGGATAATTGTTTTCTAGCGTCATCCAAAAATCAGTACCCCGATTGTTGAGTGAGCCAAGGGTAATCTGTCCTACATCCGTGTTGCCTTTGGCGATGGCCGTCACGCGCATCGAGCTTCCTGAAAGAGTCACACCCGACGGATTGGTGAAACTAGCGGAGCAGACGACTGAACTCTGTGCTGTTGGTACACCAGCAATTGAGAAGCGCCCGTCCGACAAGGTTACTCCCGAAACCCCTTGGCAAGAAACCTTCGCTCCGGAAACCGGGCTGCCTGACGGGTCGACTACCGAGCCGACGGCAGTTGTTCCAGGATCCACCACCGCAAATATCGTTATGGGGAGGGATGTCTCGGTGTTGCCGGAAGCGTCTATCGCCTGCGCCGTTAGAACGATCGAGCCGGCAGTGACGGGAATTTGGTAGCTGAATCGGTAGGGGCTAGTGTACGCAGTGCCGACCTGCTGGCCGTCTGCCAGAAGAAAGACGACAGAAACAGTACCTCTCGTTACTTCAACCGTAACTGTAAGAGTCGAACCTTGTGTGACACTTGCACCATCGGCGGGTGAGGTGATCGTGATTACTGGCACTCCTCCGCCAACGGTGACCACGAAGAAGCCTTGCGTTCCCTCGTTAAAGGCGGTGATTAGCGTGCTCCCGGTGTCTAGCGCCGTAACTAGACCGTCGGCGCTAACTGAAGCTACTTGTGGTACGGAACTTGTGTAATCGGTGCCAGCAATGGCGGCAGTTATATCGGCCGACTTGCCGTCCGGGTATTTGGCAGATGTGGCGAGCTGAAGCGTGGCTCCTACTTGGGTTGTGTTAGAAGGAGCGGAAATCGTTACGGAATCAGGGATTGGCGAGAGCGTGCCAAACTGAATGGGCAGAACATCCACCGCCCCATCTAAAGGCACCACGAAGAGTTCTGATTGTCCAGAGATAGTTGCGCCGTATTGAACGCACGTGGCACGAGCGCGAATCCTGCCCTGGTTAGAGGGGATGTTGGGGACGACCCACGTCCCATCGGGTTGCGCCGTGACGGTTCGGTTCAGGACACTTACAGTGCAAGAATCATTGAGCTGCGAATAGGCGGGGGTGGAAAACAAGAGGTTGACAAGTGCGAAGGCACCCAAGCTAGGCCAGTTTCGGTTCATCATTTCCTCTATGGCACCGGAGTCAGACTGGAGGAAATACCACTCTTGGTGACCGTATAAGTGAATGTTCCATCCTTGTTCTGCTTCACAGTTCGAGTAATAGTAATCGGACCTAGTAGACCGACAGGATTCCCGCCATTAGCGCACGGGCACGTATAACGATAGATTTGTATCGCTGTAACTGTGGCTTCTTGTAATGGCGAAAGCGAAAACGATATAACCTTTTGGTGATCCCCAAGGGAGGCCAGGGTCGATCCGAGGGCGTCAACGTGGTTACCGAGAGTCCAATTCACGGTCGGGTTTCGGTTTTGATAATTCCAAGGGGGATTGGGCCAAACATAAGGATCGCCACCCGGGTAGACAACGTACTCTCCCAATTGGCATTTGGCCAAATCAGAGAGATGACCGGTGCTTGATGCCCAGGTATAACGGAAAAACAGTGTCCCATCACTCTCACTCTCCCCGAGTGATTGCTGGAAATTGGTAGGGACGGCGCATACGCAGTTTCCGCCTCTGCAAACCTTGCCGTCTGGTTCGCACTCGGTTCCCTCCTTCGCCGTATCCACCACACAGGTCTCGCCGTCGCATTTCTTACATTCTGGACAAGTCCCCGCTCCGCCCGGCACGGCCGGCGGTCCGCCGCAATGCCACCCCGCCTTCACCACACCAATTCCTCGATCCGACTTGATGACCGTACCATCTGGACTGCACGTCGCCGTGCCGATGCTCACAAACATTCCCAAATCATGGTCGAAGCCGTACATCTCGGTGATTTCGCCTGGTTTCAATCCGTCGGTGTTTGGCAGGCTAATCTGTGCCGGCGGATTGAACAGCGTGCCCGCTGGCTGAATAGTCACAATAAATCGGGGCTGCTGGCCAAAGCCCGGCGACATCGGAATTTTGTCCGGATGAACCGACGTCACACTCACGCAGCCGCTCTTCGAACCACCTGGAAAAGTGGCTGACGCGGGTTGAATGACTAAGGCAAAGCCTGGTACCTGTGGCAGAGTCACGGTGCCGCCTACGGTCTCCGAGACACAAACTTGATGCTGCGTATCGATGGGAAGCAGATAAACGGGCTGTCCCACCGAATTAGTCTGGCCGGAGACCGTGACCAATTCGTATTCCAAATTCGGCCATTTGCCGGGGCGTTGAATAGTGCTGCCGTCAACCAACAATTTCACGAATCCAACGGGAGCAGGCTGGATAAGAAATTGTCCTTGCGCATCCGTCGCAGCAGTTGCGAAGGGAGGAAGCCCGGAGGTGACTTGCGCGGGTACGTTTTGCAGGTACGCGCGAATCGTGGCATTGGGTATGGGATTGTTGCTGTTATCCAGCACAACGCCGTTAATGGCCGTCGAAGCCGGGTCCCCGGGTGTCCGGCCGGTAATGCTGAAACTTGCCGGGAAGCCTTTGTTGCCGTCGAATGTCGCGAGCACCAAGTTATTTGAGATACCGTCGTCCGGTCCTAGTGTCAGAACCGCAAGCGCCCGGCCATCGCTGTCGGTGTTGGTTGTGTGGCTTTGCTCACCACCAAGATTGCCTCCGCCCTTAGCGACGTGGAAAGTAACCGGGACATTGGCTATCCGGTTATGAGCCTCATCAGTAACAACCACAATGAGAGGATTCGGTAAGGGCTGACCGGCAGATCCGGTCTGCTGCCCACCCGCGTCAACCACAATTCTTGTAGGTGTTCCAGCTAAACCCGCGGCTGCGAATATTGCGGTTCCCTGCACACCCGCAACGCTCGCTTCCACCAGGTTTCCCGAACCGGAGCGTGAACCCAGAGTCCAAGTGACCCTCGCTTGGCCTTGTGTATCAGTTAGCACACTCTTGGCGCCGGTGGTGCCGCCGAGCAAACCGTTGTTTTGCTTTACGGCAAAAACCACAGTTTGAGATGCCATGGGCGTACCCGCCCCATCGAGCAATTGAACCACGAGCGGTTGCCCGAGGGGGGCGTTAATCGATCCGGTCTGATTATTTCCACTAACGACCCGCAAATGGGTCTGCGTAGCTTCGATTCGAGTGACAGTGATACTGGCAGATCCGGCGTTGCCAGCGCGATCAACGCCAGTTGCTACCACAGTGTTGTTGCCAATCGACAAAGGTACGCTCGTCGCCTGAAAGCTCCGATTAGAAACTTGCGCCACTTCCCCGTTGACGCTCACGTGAACTTGTTGATCGTTCACCGTCCCAACAACGATGTCATTTACCTTACCAACCACGGTAACCGAAGCGTCAGATGTAATGTAGCCGTCGGAAGGCGAATCGACAGTGACTCGCGGCGGGGTCGTATCGAGACTAACCTGGACGATCGCCGTTGCGTTAGCCCCCTGGGAGTTCTGGGCGACTGCGGCGATGGTGTTTGGCCCTTCCAGCAGCGGCACCGAGACAGTGAACCTTCCACCACTGGTCGGGGCTGCGATGCCATTCACCAAAACTGGCGCGGTCGAGTCAGATACGGTGCCACTTACCGTGATCGGGCTAGAATTGAAATACGACAGGTTAGAGGGCGATGCAATTGTTATTGCCGGTGCCGCTGAACCCGTGACGCTCAAGTTGAATGGGCTAGAAAACACTCGCATCAAATGCCCCTTGAAGGCTGCAGACACACGCAGCACAACCGGATACGGGGACGGTTCAGTAAAGGTTTTGGTAACGGTAAAGATGCCGTCGTCAGCAGTCATATCCCCGTGAGTTCCGTCGTCGTACATAGCTGACAAAACTTGCCAAACTTTTCCCGTAGAATCAAAACGCTGAAGATTCACGCCGGTTTTGATGAGGGAAGGATCGTTGATAGCAACCGTGATAGTCACAGAGGTCGCTGTGCCCACCGATATTGAATGGGGATTCGCGGATGGTGCAGGGATCGTCTGGCCACAAAGCTGAGCGGCGAAGAGGAGAGGCACAAAAAAGAGACAACTCACCAAACTCATCCGCCTCACGCGAACCGCGAGAATCCAAATATTCTTCGAACGTAAGTAGCAGAACGCAAGAAATAGGCAAAAGCCGGCGGTCAACATTTCGAGTACTGGCGGCTCGGGAACCGCCGAATATGTGAAATCATCGAAGACGAACGATCCGCCGGCGGGATCCCCTGCTATCACTACTCTGGAAATTCCTAAACCGGACGAAAACGCAAGCAATTCGTTGGGGCTGCTGCCCGCATCCCCTGAGACAGCAGTGTTGTTAGAATAGCGCGACGAGACTGAGCCGATAAGGTTGGAAGACTCGTCATACACACTCATCGTAAGGTTTGAGATATATGTGAAGTATCCAGAAATCGCCGACTGCGGATTCACAAAAGTAATTGCGATTGGTCCAAAAGAATCGGCGATGACATTCGCGCCTGAATGAGGGGGGAATTCCAACTCGTTTAAGCTGACCCCGCTCGTTAGGATTTGCGCGTTCGAGAAAGTGAGACCAGCGAACTGGCTAGTAACCACTGTACTATCTGGTAATCCCTCGAAAGTAATCGTCGTAGCGCCGACAAGTGAAGGCAACAAAACCAGAAAAGCCGTTATCTGTAACGCAAGTTTCATGAACCGCACTCGCGAAGGGGCCTTACACGGTGAGCCAGAGGTTAGCATAGCTAGGTCAAATTAGCAATAGAAAACAGTGTCGTTATTACGCATCGGTAAGATAAATTACATTTAAGCGGCGATTTTAGATCTATTCTCACGGGGCAGACCAATCATCGGAATCCCTCTGTCGCTACCCGGCGGGACAACGGGTGGTCAAACATTGCACTTTCATCACTGAGGGAGCCAATCTGCGCACCGAGGTGACCAGGATTGGCGGCCGCGACACCTTCGAAATGCCTTGCGGTGGATGAGTTCGTCCTTCGCTGTGTATTTTATGTCGAGACGGACAGCCTGCGCGAATGCCTCGAACTTTGCAACGGGATACTTGTTTCTACCTCTCGCGCAAAGGCACCGTTCTTTGAATCCGCTAAGGACGCCGCTGCAAAGCGGGCGGCGGATCCCAAAAACGCCGGCAGCCAGCTCGACCTCGCCGCGAGTTATGACGAACTAGGCGAAACGGAAACGCAGGCGCACAGTTTTGAGGCAAACCAGGCGTTCGAGCAGGGCTTGGAAATTCGCCAGACTGCGGCCGCGATGGAACCGCGTAATGCCCTGACGCAGCGCGATTTGGCAATGAGCTACCGGGGGTTAGGTGAGACCGCTTCCGCCCGCGGCGATGCTGGTGCGGGGCGCGCCAGGCCTTTGAAAACATCATCGCCACACTCAAGCAGCTCACCAGTACCGACCCCAGAAACAGCGGCTGGCAGCGCTGATCAACTCCAGCCGCCGCCCGAAATCCTGTCGGCTTCTTCCGGCTTCACCTCGTCGGCGTGGTTTTCAAATTCCGATGTTGACGGCCGTTCATTGAGTAACTCTTCGTTGGTGTCGATGCTCTCCTCAATCGGTAGGTTTTGTGACCACAATCTCGCCGCCAACGACCTTCTCAGCGTCTTCTGGCTTTAGCTCTTCTGATTGGGTTTCCAATTCTGCCGAGGCAGCTTGGTCTTTTTTGGGTTCGTCTTGGTCCGTTGGCAAACCTAATCATTCTTCGCGCAGACGTTTTTTCTGAATGCTAGTTCAGGCGGCACGACGGGGGGGCACCTTATCGCGCTTTCCGCGCACCCTCTGCCGCGAAGTCGAGCTAATCAGGCCCGCGAGATCTCGGCGGATCGGGTGGGCCTTCCTTGTTACCCGGCCGAGGTAAACGGCCTGACAATCTAAGGCATTTTCACGTCTGTTACCGTGATGGTTCCGTCACTCAAATCCCCCGTTAGCTCAACTTTGTGGCCGATGTGATCTTTTACCATGTCGGCGTTGGCGATCTTCAGCACTTTGCCCTCACTCGTAACAAAGACTGGTGCCGCTCCACCCTTTACGCATTTCTGCGCACAGGCCATCGACTTTTCGGAGGCATCGAGATGCTTGGCTCCGCAGTTGGCGTCAGAGACTGTACCTGCCCATGTTTCGGCATAAACCGCCGTGGCGGCGAACGCAATCAATACAGCTAGCTTTTTCATCGTTATTTCTCCAGGGAATTCAAAGTGCTCTCACGAACGCTTCTCCACCCCGTTATACAGGATTCTTTAGGTCGTGAACAGCAGGAAGAAAGACTGTGACAACGCCTAATTCGCTGCATCGAAGAATTAAGCCGCCGATCGCCTCTCACGGGAGTTGTTTTTTCTCAGTCCTGCGGTGGCAAGGCCAGCGGCGGGCTGGAGTCCCGCCCACATCTCAAATACGTCCTGGATGGCGACGGCCTTACAGTTTTCGACGGCGGGCAGCAACGCATGGAGCAGATGCATCGGTTCAGCGTCGATCACAGTCTCAGCGAGCTTGCGCTGTTCGGCGAGGCGGTTGCGCCGCTGATGAAGAGCGACGATCACGACGACCCCTTACCGCGCTTATCGCGCTTTTCGCGCACCCCGAGACCGCGTGCCCGAAGTCACCAGGCGGCGGGTCCCGTCGTGGCGTGCGCGATAGTCGCCGCTCACACGAACCTCCGCGCGACCGCCACCGAGCTTGACGTGGAAGGTAGCGGCCGGTCGGTCGGACAATTGGAATCGTCTCTTATCGATGAACGCCGTTCTCCCGATGAACCAGTACGGTCATCCACAAGCGGTCAGTGGTCATCGGCATCGTGATCGTTATCGAACGGAGGAGTCAAGCCGGTGAAGTCTCCGACAGCCTTCGCGTCGTAGGGGCCACTGAGCCGGTTAAAGCCGTTGCCTGCCACATTGAGCGCTCCTTGGTGGAATACGATCTTTCCGCTGGGAGTCACCTCAATTACGCGGTTGTTGAATTGGTCACTGATCAGGGTGTTGCCGTTGCGTAGGCGGACCGCTCTGGTCGGTGCTGGATTCGGGTTGCTGGCGGGCTGGTTATTGGTGACGTACTGCCACACCACGATGTCACTGGAATTCACTTCCACGGCACGATTGTTGCCCGAATCCGAGATCAAGGTGTCCCCATTCGGCAGGCGGCTGGCAAACGCCGCACCACTGACGGTACCGCCCGCCGTGAACTGCTGGACGATCGAGCCACCGGTGTCGACCTCAATCACCCGGTTATTGCTTTCGTCGGCGATCAGGACATGGCCGTTCTCAAGCAATTCGGCGCTGTTGGGGTTGTTGAGCTGATTGGGGCCATTACCCGCGACGCCCGTCGTGCCGTACTGCCACACGATCTGCCCCAACAAATTGACCACTATGATCCGCTGGTTCCCCTGGTCGGCGATGATGACATGGAAACCGTGATGTCCCGGGAAGCCGGAAAGGAAGGCGGCTTGAACGGGCGTATTCAGCTGGTTCGGACCCGCGCCTGAGACACCGGCCTGGCCATACTTCCAAACGATTTGCCCGCCGCGATCTACGATCAGCACCCGGCTATCAGGACAACCGTTCACGGAATCCGAACAGCCCGGTAGCGGTGGGTCGCTGGGCGGAATGCCTGACCCTGATATCAGTGTGAACGTGCCGAACCGCTCGGCATCGTTGGGGCCGACGACACTGTGCGGCCCCGGCACCTCTGAGCCGTTTCCAAATTGCCAGACCACTTTATGCGTGTCTTGCTCAATTTCGATGACGCGGTTGTTGAACTGGTCTGCAATTACGATATCGGCGGGGTCATTGGAATCCTGACCATCGTTTGCCAAGGCGGGCTGGAGCAGGGTTGTGCAGGCAACTAATGCAAAGAGAGATCCGTAGGAACAAAAGAACAGGGGGCTTCGGTAGCGGGAAAGTAACACAAGCTTTCTCCTTCTGGCCTGACGTTCCAATTACGAGCGCAGTCCGACCGAACCCAGTCTAAGGTGGCTCCTGGAGTTGGGATGTGAAGGTCTTGTAAAAAATATGTAAATTATCCCCTGCACGCAGTTGCGAGCCTCGCCGGCCGCGGTCCACCTGTAGGAGCCAAGGGGCTACGCACCGGCTGAACACATCGTCGATTGATAAAAAGTGGCGCGACGGACCTCTCGGTAATCATCCTGAAACTGAGGGATCTTGAGCCACCGGATGAGCGTGTGCGTACCAAAGCCGGCTGCGCGAGCTGCTTCCTGTTTCTGGATGACTTCGTAAGTTTCCCGCGTCTCTTCATAGGCCACGGCAAGCCCCTCTAGCATCATGGCGCCGGGCCTTTTGTCGATACCCATGCGCTCCAGTTCCGCGGCCCGGGAGGCGGGCGTGCCGGCGACTTACCGACCTTATCGCGCATCCTTGCCCGCATGCGCTGCAAGTAACCAGGCTGCAGAGTCTGGTCGTAGCACGCGGGCCATTCGGCGCGGACGTTTGCGACTCACTGGGGGGAAACTGGGGGTACCCTCGCGTCCATGGAATAGGAAATTCGGGTAAATATGGGTAATTCGATGAGGACGCTCGCAAGTTGGCCGCACTGCCGCAAACGGCGTGTCGTCAAATGGTTGCGTTGAAAATAAAGGAGTTATTCTGGCTCCTCAGGTAGGATTCGAACCTACAACCCTTCGGTTAACGGCCGAACGGCTGTAGCAGGGATTGTGAAACGCAGAGAAAGCAGCTGCAAGCTGACCTGCGATTGGCGTTCCACGTCTGTTCTCTGTCTTTCGTAAGACGTAGAACAGGGTAAGTTCTTGATAACGGGCTTTGTTCCAAGTGTTCCACGTGTTCTATGTTCCCAGGGTGTACATCGACGAAAAGACCGGGGTGCGTAGATCCTATGGCACGCACGCCCCGCAAAGAGAACGCAGAACACGTGGAACATCGTTTGTTTTGAGCGGTTTGATCGTAGAACAATCGGAGAACAATCGTGGAACGGACGTGGAACCCAATCATTTCTCAGACCTCCGCCAGCGCCATTCTAAACGCTCGCCATCCCGTTCGCGGTACCGCTCCCACTCGAAAGACCGCAAACAGCGGCCCACCCGATTCTTGTCTCCCTGGGTCCACTGCGCCTGTGGTTTGTTGAGGCACTTGTCGAGAAGCTCGGAAATAGAAGTACTGACGCGGCCCTCCAACCAAGGTGCAATTACCTCTTCCCACGGATCGCTTTGGTAACGAGTTGCCTGCTCCCGTCGAGCGATCTCGATCAGCTCAGATGTATCCAACCACCACTTCTCGCCCGACGAGAATCGGGCCTTTGCTTCCGCCCAAAGCTGATCGCGATCGCGAGCGAGACGCTCCACTTCAATGGACCCGCAGCGCACGGGCCAGAAGCGTCGCGCGCCGGTTTCGTCGCGCAAGTACTCGGTGTGATTCACTGTTCCCGCGAATACACATTGGCGCGGGCATTCGACGACACGCTTGCCAAAGGGGGGCCGAAACCGGTCTGCCGACCGGCTCATGAACGCTTTAATGCTGGCAACCTCGGAGCGCGCGAGGATGTCGAGCTCCGAGATTTCGACGATCCAAACGCCGCAGATCTGCAAAGCGGCATCTTTGCTCCCGAGGTCGGCGAGTTCGTCCGTAAAGAACTCGCCGGCAAGAGTCCGCAGCGCCGTCGATTTCCTGGCTCCCTGTGGTCCCTCCAAAATGAGGCAGCAATCCACTTTGGCCCCTGGCTGATAAATCCGTGCCACTGCGGATAACATCCACCGAGTTCCAACGGCGACGGAATAGTCGCTTTCCTGGGCGCCCAGATAGGTGGACAACCAACGTTCGAGACGGGGAATACCATCCCACTTCAGACGTTGTAGGTACTGCCGAACGGGATGGACTCGGTGTTGTGCCGCGACCGTCTGTACGGCTTGGGAAGTGATCTCGACAGGAACGAAGACTCGATGCCGCTGAAGCCACTCGGCGGCCAGCCGATCTTCCTGATCCGTCCATCCGTTCTTAGGAATCGTACCCCAGGGTGCCGGCTTTACCGCGACGACGTTACATCGGAATTCGTCGTACGCAAGGACTCCCTGCCACTCGGGTGCAAGCCGCATTGCGGTGATGGCATTGGCCAGTATTGGAAGCACTGAGCTCTCTGTTTTCTGGGTCGAGACTTTGGAGCGCAAGAGTTCGTCCTGCCAGCGGAGTCCGGCAAAAGCTACCCGGGTGATTTCCTCGAGAACGACGTCTGGGCCGACGATGGCGAGATGATCATCAATACCTTTGCCTTGACTCGCATCCCATTCGAGAAACCCGACGAGCGCGCCTGAGGTCCGCAGATGCCGCGACAGTTCCGCGCGGGCAAAACGAACCACGTCTTTTGTCCCGGCATCGGCATCGTAGGCGATGATGACTCGGCGGCCTTTCCAAGCGATCCGTTCGAGATCCGGAATCGGACCTTTGACGTCGAATCGCGATCCATCCGGGCCCGTCGCTTTGCCCACTGTGTCGCGCCAGTTGTAGACACCGGAGACACCGATTGGAAGGAACCGGGGAGGCTCCGTCCTGGGCCAATTCGCCAATCTCGACAAGGCCAGTGTCTTGAACTCGCCCTCGGTAATAATCACCGTCAAGTCTGCGTTTCGGAGCTGCGTCTCCGACGTGCCCGGTGCAAAATACAGCATGTTGCTTCGTCCAGGTGGGCTGAGATACTTCTGCTTCGGCTTGGTCCGGCCATCGCTAGAGAGTTCGAAGTCGGGGTGATCGCGCCGAAGGCGGTATTCGCGAACATAGGGCGAGCCCGGCAAGAAATAAGGAATCGCGATGCCCGCGTAGTCACCAATTTTTCGGCCCACCAGTTGCGCTCCAATGAACGAATCCACGCGGCGGAGCGAGGCTGCCTCCGCAAGCTCGCGGTTAACCCAGCGGCCCTCCAGTGCGATCCAATCGGCGCTCGACAGCTCGGTACCAACCAAGCTAGTCAGAGTTGAGAGATCGCGAAGCGCCTCGTTGCGGTGACCATTGGTAGGATTTTGCCAGCCCGAGACATTCATTACTCCACCTCCTTCGGGATTCCAAGCTGAAACCAGGTCGTGATTTGGTGGAACTGTGTGGCCGATTATCTGGCACGTACTGTATGCGGCGCAGGGCGCAGGCGCGGGCCGTTGACTGATGCCAGGTGAGGCGGGGGCCTTGTGCGGCCCCTCGCTTGCTCGGCTTTTCTGTTCAGCACCGAGAGCGAATCGATCACGATTTCCGCGACGGGCCAGGGTACCTTGACCGGGCCGCTATCGGTCTCGATGGTGCGCTCGTACTCGCGGTATAGCAGCTCGCCCTCGAGAAACACGTGACTGCCGGCCTGAATCTTGGCTGCCCGTTCCGCTGTTTCCCCGTAACAGACGCAAACGTGCCATTGCGTTTTTTCCTGCCAGTTTCCGTCTGTATCCTTGTAGCGCTTCGAAGTGGCGACAGAGAGCTTTGTCATGCTCCTGCCGTTTTGCGTGGCGAGGGTGCGGGCATCCTTTCCGGTATGCCCGGCGAGAGTGACGCGATTGATGTTCATAAGAGTTTTCCTTTCTGAAATGGAGTTTAGGGTTGCAACCTGCAACCCCTGCCTGGCCGGCGAGGTCCGGGGTAGCAAGAGTCAAGCCGAGGGGGATCGCCCATCCCTGAAGCGAAGGGCACAGCGTGCCACGAAGCGGAAGGGACGAAGCG
>JBAUOG010000234.1:0-2446 GCA_049579625.1 Bryobacteraceae bacterium | reverse complement strand
GCTCACACGAACGCGTTGGTATCTTCCGCGTCTTCGGCCGCGATGCCGGCTACACCGCGCTCTACACGGCGTACGTTACGTCCCTTCGCTGCGCCATCCCCGAGTACAGGTTCGATCTCGAGAAGATGATCAGCATGCTGATGGTCGATAAGCGGAACAACCCCAGCAACTACTGCCTGGTGGTTCTTTCCGAGGGTGCAGAGTGGCAAGGCTACACAGTGCGCGAATACGGCGAAGCTGACGCCTTTGGGCATCGCAAGAAGGCTAACGTAGGCGAGGACTTCGGCGACGAGATCAAGAAGCGGACCGGTGAGGAGACGGTGATCAGCGATCTGACCTACGACCTCCGCAGCGGCGACCCGGACTTCCTCGACAAGATGGTCGCCACCACCTTCGCCACGATGGCTTACGACGCCGTTATCGCGGGCAAGCGAGGTCTCATGACAGCGGTATCCGATGGCAAGTTCGCGATGGCCGCCATTCCCGATCCGAAGCTTGGGCCGCGCAAAGTCGTTATCGCCGACATGTACAACACCGATCGTTATCGCCCCACCTACACGAGCAAGGAAGGACTGCCGCTGTTCCTCACGCACGCCTGACGCGTGCTCTTGAGCGGCGGCGGGCGCGCTATGTCTCTAACCAATGCGGGGCATCCATTGCCGTTCACGGAAGTGGTGGAGGCGCAGGGCCACCTGATCGACTCGCACATCATGGAGAGCATCTTCGACACGGTGGTCGAGTTCGGCGGCCGTTTTGAAGTAGAGCGGTTTTCCATCGGCCGCACCAATAGCGAGCCTTCGCAGCTGCGTCTGCGGGTGGAAACGCCGGCCGCCGAGCAGATGGAGAAAATGCTAGGCCAGCTGCTCGGGCTGGGTTGCTCGCCGGTGGATTCCGGCGATGCCGAGGCCAAGCAGGCAGAACTGGATTGCGGCGCACCGGAAGACTTCTACTCCACCACCAACCAGCGCACGCTGGTCCGGCATGGTGACCAGTGGCTCGAAGCGCACGGCCAACGCATGGACGCGATGATCGTCATCAAGGACGGCCAGGCATTCTGCCGCCGCTTGCGCGACATCAAGCAGGGCGACGCCGTGGTGGTAGGCAACCGCGGAATACGGGTTATACCAGAGGCCAAAGAGCGCGATCGCCTAGCGTTTGCGTTCATGAGCAACGAGATCTCCTCGGAACGCCAAGTCGAGACAGCTGTTTCGCAAACCGCTGCGCTGATGCGCCATGCTCGGGCGGAAGGCAAGCGCATCATAGCCGTCGCGGGGCCGGTGGTGGTGCATACCGGCGGAGGCATCGCGCTATCGAGCCTGATCCGCAGCGGTTGGATCTCGGCGCTGCTGGCGGGCAATGCGCTGGCCGTTCACGACATCGAGGCATCGCTCTTCGGTACCTCTCTCGGCGTGCGCCAGTCGGACGGCCGCCAGGAAGAACATGGGCACCGGAACCACATGCGCGCCATCAACGCCATCTATCATGCCGGCGGCATTGCGGCCGCTGTAGCGTCGGGGCGGTTGACGAAGGGTGTCATGTACGAGTGCGTGCAGGCGAAGGTGCCGTTCGTATTAGCCGGCAGTTTGCGCGACGACGGCCCCCTGCCCGATTGCATCACGGATATGAACCAGGCGCAGGACGCTTACGCCAAACAGTTAGAAGGCGCCGGAGTGGTGCTCTGCCTCAGTTCCATGCTCCATTCCATCGCCGCGGGCAACATGCTTCCGGCCTGGGTCAAAGTCGTTTGTGTCGACATCAACCCCGCAGTACCCACCAAGGTAAGCGACCGCGGCACAGGCCATGCGGTTGGCGTGGTTACCGATGTGGGGCTGTTCCTCGACCTACTCGCGAAGAAGATCGACCATGAGTAAGAAGCCCCAGACGTCATATACCGATGAGCACGCTGCGGCCGGCGTCGATGCGAAGCTGCCGGCCATTGAGACTTGGCCGAATCAGTATCCCGGGTATGAGATCGAGATCGTCATGCCGGAGTTCACATCGGTCTGCCCGAAGACTGGTCTCCCGGACCACGGAACTGTACGGCTTATCTATACACCTGGCGAGTCGTGCCTCGAGTTGAAGTCGCTCAAGATGTACACGCTGGCTTACCGCAACCTCGGCATCTTCCAGGAGAACATTGTCAACAAGTTCCTGGAAGACGTTGTGCGTGCGGCCAAGCCGGTCAAGGCGACGGTGATTGGCGACTTCACGCCGAGGGGTGGAATCTCCACCCGCGTCACCGCCAGTTGGCCGCGCAAGAAGTAACTACGTTTCTAAACCTACGGGGAGGCCGGGCATTTACTCGGTCGTGGCCCGGCCTGCGAAATCGAAAGTATAAGGCGGGTTAAACAACCCGCCGCAGGCTGCCAGCCCAATGTCACTTAGTTTTTGTGGGCTTCCGGTAAGGTACTGAATCCAGTGTGGCGCGCGCACTCTTGCGTGCCGC
>JBAUOG010000233.1:0-3716 GCA_049579625.1 Bryobacteraceae bacterium | reverse complement strand
CGCCAACATTCTTTTTTCAACCGACGGCCAAGGCCGCATCTATTCGCTCGCTCCCGATCGCAAAACTACTCTATTTGCGGAGCTAGGTGATGCCGAAGCAGTGCGGTTGGTAAAGCGTGGGAGTGACGTGTTGGCCGCTCAGAGCGCTCCGGCGAAATTAGTGGATCTGCAGATGGGTGGTTCTGGCACTGCGACCTATGAATCGTCTGTACACGACACGACCACGGTAGCCCGCTGGGGCCGCCTGGCGTGGTTGAGCTCCGGCGGTGGGGTCGCCTTTCGGACCCGCACCGGCAATTCCGCCCGCCCCGACGGCACGTGGAGTGCTTGGTCGGAACCAATTCAGGAATCCGCGACATCCCGCATCACCAGCCCTAACGCCCGCTATATCCAGTGGCGCGCCGAATGGAAGCCCGACGCCAAAACCGAACTTCGGAACGTCAGCATCTCGTTTCTGCCGCAGAATACGCCGCCTGTTATTCGCAGCGTTAGCGTGACGGCGGTCAGTGCTGCGAATGCGCTCAAAGCGTCAAATACCCAAGCCGCCAGTTCCAGCGCCTTCAGTGTTACCGTTACCGACACCGGCGATCCGCCGCCCGCATCCACGTCTTCCTCGGGCGCCCAGACTGTTTCCCGACTGAACAGCACCCAAACCCAGATCACTTGGCAAGCTGACGATCCCGATGGCGACAAGCTCGTTTATGCCGTCTACTTCCGCGGCGAAGATGAACACGATTGGAAGCTGATCCGCTCGCAGATCTTCGAGAACTCGTTGCTGCTGGATGCGGACGTGCTCGCCGATGGCCGCTACACATTCCGCGTGGTCGCGTCAGACCGCCCTTCGAACGATTTGCAATACGCGCGCGATACAGAGCTGGTCAGCTCGTCCGTGCTCATCGACAACACGCCGCCCAGTGTGACGCCCGGCGCGCCGCAACGCCACGATGACGTCATTGAAGTCGACGTCGAGGCTGAAGACAAAGCCAGCTCTCTGCGCCGTTGCGAGTATTCGCTGGACGCGGGCTCCTGGCAGCCGCTCGAGGCCGCTGACGGTGTCACCGATTCACCCAAAGAGCAGTTTCACCTGCGCCTCGACAAGGTTAAGCCGGGCGAGCATCTGATCGTATTTCGCGTCTACGACACCGCGAATAACGCTGGTTTGGCACGCGTCGTCGTACACTGACCCCGAATGAAGTTCCGCATCGTTGTCTTTGCTGTTCTGCCAGCAGCCCTGGTTTCGCACCGGCTTTTGC
This sequence comes from Bryobacteraceae bacterium, assembly GCA_049579625.1. GTDB lineage: Bacteria > Acidobacteriota > Terriglobia > Bryobacterales > Bryobacteraceae > CAJCIT01. The sequence goes on along the minus strand of JBAUOG010000233.1, from coordinate 2,463 downwards.
AGAGTGAAGCTCCAGGCGCGGCAGGTCGTTCCGTCCGCAACCCGGCGGCAGCGGCTCCATTCATCAAATCGCGCGGCGCGTCAGTCCCCGCGCCGAAGCCCTACGGCGCCATCCCGTCGGAACGGCAGCTTCGCTGGCAGGAGATGGAGATCAACGCCTTCCTCCACTTCACGGTCAACACCTTTACCGACAAGGAGTGGGGCTACGGGGATGAAGATCCATCCGTCTTCAATCCCACCGCCTTCGATCCCGACAAGATCGCGGCAGCGCTGGCCTCGGCAGGCGTGAAAGGCGTCATACTGACATGCAAGCACCACGATGGCTTCTGCCTGTGGCCGACCAAGACCACTGAGCACTCCATCGCACAGAGCTCGTGGCGCGATGGCAAAGGCGACGTTGTAAAAGACATCTCCAATGCGGTCCGCCTCCGGGGCCTCGATTTTGGCGTGTATCTTTCCCCGTGGGACCGTAGCGCAGCCACATACGGCACGCCCGAGTACATCGACCTCTACCGCAACCAGTTGCGGGAACTCCTCACAGGCTATGGCACGCTCTTCGAAGTCTGGTACGACGGCGCCAATGGCGGCGATGGCTATTATGGCGGCGCCAAAGAAAATCGGTCCATCGATCGCCGCACTTACTACGACTGGCCCAACACCTGGGAGATGGTGCGCAAGCTGCAGCCAGGTGCTGTAATCTTCAGTGACGTTGGCCCTGACGTGCGCTGGGTCGGCAACGAGAAAGGCTTCGCGGCCGAAACTTCCTGGGAGACGTATAGTCCCGTCGGCGTGGACGGCGGTCCCGCTGCTCCCGGCTACGTCCGGGAAACCGAGAACACAACCGGCCAGCGAAACGCATCCCAGTGGCTTCCGGCTGAATGCGATGTCTCCATTCGTCCCGGCTGGTTCTGGCACGAGGCGGAAAACACCAAGGTTAAGACTGCGCCGGAGCTGTTCGACCTCTACACCAAATGCGTCGGCCGTGGCGGGAACATGCTGCTGAATGTGCCGCCGGACCGACGCGGGCAATTGCACGAGACGGACATCGCCGTGCTCAAGCAGTTCGGCGGATTGTTGCGCGCGGCCTTCCGCACCAACCTGGCGCTGCGGGCCAAACTCGAGCCATCGAATGTGCGCGGTGACAGTCCCAACTTTGGCGCGGCCAAGCTGGTGGATGGCGACCGCTACAGCTATTGGGCCACGGACGACGGCGTCACCACACCGGAACTGGTCGTCGATTTCGGTAAGGATCAGACCTTCAACCTGATCCGTCTCCGCGAAAACATCAAGGTCGGCCAGCGCATCGAAGGGGTCGCCCTCGATTCCTGGGTCAAGGGCAAGTGGGAGGAATTCGCGACTGCCACCAGCATCGGCGCTTGCCGGATTATCCGGCTCGACCATTCCGTCACCAGCCACAAAGTGCGGTTGCGGATTACGAAGTCGCCGGTTTCGATTGCGCTGTCGGAGTTGGGGATTTATGACATGGAATGAGGCTGAAGACTGTCTATTTCTTTCGGCTCCGCATCTTATGCGGACTGGCCCGCTCCATCTCACCACGGAGCACGTTGTTAATCCGCGTTTGATATCCCCTACCTTGTTGCTTCAGCCACGCAAGAACATCGGCATCAAGCCGTAGAGTCACAGGTGTTTTGATCGGACGATAGAACTTCCCCACCACCGCTCTGCTCCAATCGGAAACCTCAGGGATATCCGAGAGATCGATCTCCTTCTCCTTCATCCGGCTAAGGTTGCGGATCTCGTCAGCCTGCGCTTTCGTAAGCCTTTTCATACTGTCTCCTTTCGCCGCGGGTGGCTTTTCTTGCTGAAATAATGCGAATCACTTCATCGCCTCCGGCGTCCCGATAGGTGAAGGCGGCTAAGACACTGTCGTGCCGCCTATCATTCCGATGGCCTGCCAACGCTCTTCGCCATCGACGACACGATCTTGCATGCTCAGCAGCCGCGGGTCGTCGAAGGCCAGTTGCGCTGTGGCGAAGCTGATCCCGTGTTTTTCGAGGTTGCTTAGGCTCTTGAGAGGATCCCATTCGAATCGCATTCTGGCGCCACTACGGTGTCGTATTTACATTATTGCACGTACATTTACTACGGCTTGAGCAAGTCAAAGCCCTTACGCGCCCTCACGCGACCATCCCAATGCTCCGGTCTTCCATCATTAGCTCTATGTTTCTGTATCTCACTCGCTACTCAAACTGCTCTGCCTGCTGAGGCCGACCGCTAGCTTCCGCTACATCTATAAAGAGATCGTCGAAATCAGGTCCGGCTTCACCACCGGGGCACGGTCTGGAAACTCGGCGACCAGCGAGAGATTCCCGCCCATTGCCTCGACCGTTTTTCGGAGCGTGGACAGCAAGAGATCGCTCCGCTTTTCAAGGCGGGAAACGCAGTCCTGTGTGACCCCGAGCGTCTTGGTCATCTTTACCTGGGTGAGCTTGCGCGCCTGCTG
>JBAUOG010000232.1:0-2145 GCA_049579625.1 Bryobacteraceae bacterium | reverse complement strand
GTACAAGCCGAAAAGCACCACGCCGATCACCAGGAAATGCAGGAGCGGCTCGCGCAGCCAGCGCTTCAAGAAACGAAAGACGGAACTCTTTGCCCTGGGTTGCGAGACTGAATCCTGCCTATCCGGGACGACGCCGGTTGAAACTTCATTCATTCCAAAGCCAACTCCTATGGCTTCGCCGGCGCGTACCAAATGGGCGATGTCCACGCACGCTGCTGCACCGTTGCCGCGACGTGGGGATTCGGCGGCAGGTTCAGCTTGGCGGCCCAATAGGTGGACCAACGCGGCGTGGGAATCTCGAGCACCCGGGCGTAATAGGTTGCTTGAGCTTCCGGATCGAATGAGGGGTCGGCCCACTCGCCGATCAACTCGGTCGCCCCAATCGAGTTCGTGAAGGTGGCAGTCTTGACGTCAACCGTATTGCCGACCGCCGGAACTTTCCCCGTTTTCGGATCGGCCTTACGATCTCCGCTCCACACCACGTCGTAAACGGTTTCCTTGCTTTTGCCGTTCTTCGTCGAAATCTTGATGATCTGAACACGATCGAGGTTGCCCGTATCGGGATCCTTGATGGCATGAACGACGAACTTCGGAGCGGCCACTCCCGCCTTGGGGGCCAGATCGCCACCCATGGGCACACCACCGTCATAAGCGGCCTTCACCCAGTCGGCTTGCTTGGTCATGTCACTGGGATAGTTCCAGCCGGCGAACATGCGAACTTTGATGCGCACGCCCGACGTCCCGAAGGTCTCCTTGCGTTTGAAGGCGGCAAAGATGGATTCGCGCGTGTTCTCCTCGGCCCAGACTCCGGTCAGTCCGCCAGAACTGAGTGCGGTGGGAGGCTCGCCGCCGACGGAGGTTGTCGCGGTTATCACGGTTTTGGGATCGTTGTCCTGGTTGCCGTGCGAGCCCGGGAAGTTGCTCGGTTCGGTGGAGGTGATGCCGGAGTGGAAGTCGGTGCCGGCCTCGATACCGTATTTGAAGGGATTGACGCCGAGCTTGGCCTGTTGCTCCTGGCCGACGCCGTAGGCCTGGCGCAGAAAACTTCCGGTTGCGGAATTGGCTTTCTTGTCCGATCCAATCAGATAGAGCCACATCTCAAAATTGGCGAACTCGTCGGTGGGCGAAAGCGCGGGGCTGGTGTCGGTCTGCCCCTTGGCTTGAATGATCTCGGCCAGTGGTTCGTTGGCCATGCGGCGCTCGGCATAGTCGCGGGTAATCGGCTTGCCCGACATGTCGCGGGTACTGAACATCAATCCGTTGCTGGCGTTGCCGTTGTGAGGAATGGCGATTACTTCCAGCCCTTGTTTGCGTTGGGCTTCGAGGTAGCGCCAGAGATCTTCGGGATCGAGCGAGTCGAACGCCGTGTACGGCATCGCCGGGCCTTTGTCGGCGAAGATCACGCAGCGATGCAGGTTCTGGAACTGCGGGGCCGACGTCCACTCGAAGCCGACGAACGTCGTAAACTTGCCGGGCTTGTAGTACTTGTCGGGGATGGCTGCATACTTCTCCCATGACGAGCGCAGCAGTTTGGGGTCGTTAAACTCCGGCAACGGCTTATTGACGATGGTGGAACCAATCAGCTTGCGAAAGGCGGTGGCCGAAACCGTGGGGTCCGGATTGGTCATCACGGTGTACCACTCGGACTTGGCGAACGGGCCATTGGGATCAATCGTGTCCCGTACAACTCCCAGGTATTCGGCGTGGTCGGTAACGGCGAGGAAGTCGAGCGCCGCGATGCGCTTTTGCGGTTTGCCCATGTATTCCACGCTCTCGCCCATCGCGTATTTGTAAGAGTCCTCCGGGGTGGTGCGGGTACCGAAGGCGAATGCGTCCATGGAGTAGCCGCTATGCAGGTGCAGGTCCCCGAAATAGGCGTTCTTTAATGGATTACTTGGCGGCCTGGCGCCGGATGATTGGGCAGCGGACTGCGGGGTGGCATTCGCAGGTTCAGCTGATTTGCCGGCTGTAGTCTGGTTGCGGCTGCAGCCTATCTGCAACGCGGCGAAGATAACCAGGCACCCCGCGGTACGAACAGAAAAACACGGCCGCGAATGCTTCATCACACACGGCGCTTCACTAACCAAGGACATTTCGTTCACCCCTACCTTGCTGTCAAGGAACGGCAGTCATTCGTCCAGATTC
>JBAUOG010000231.1:0-6940 GCA_049579625.1 Bryobacteraceae bacterium | reverse complement strand
CGCGCCATCTTCACCGCCGCCAGCAAAGCGCAGCAAGCGGTCGATTGGCTGACCCAGCAAGTCGAACAACGAGAGGAAGCCGCTTAGCGGCTTCCTCAAAGCCCAGACAACCGTCAGGGCTATCCTCTTCCCTCTTTTGGGTTGCCATCGTTGGGCAGCCTTGTCCCCTCACTTGCCAGAACACGCAGGATCGAAAGGACCTGCATTCAAAAGGAACAAACACATGAAAACTGATCAATTTCAATCACTCGAAATCCCCCTCAACAAGCTGCTGGCGTGGAACGGTAACGTTCGAACAACGGGAGTCGAAGAAGGCATCGACGAGCTAGCCGCGTCCATCGCTTCGGTAGGGTTGCTCCAAAGTCTCGTCGTGAAGAAAGAACCGCGCGGGAAATATGCTGTCGTCGCCGGAAAGCGACGCCTGTTGGCGTTGTCGCAATTGGCCAGCAACGGCGCAGTCGAACCGTCGATGGAAATCCCCTGCCGCGTCGTACCGTCAGATGCGGACTTACCGGAAATCAGCCTCACTGAAAACGTTGTGCGTGAACCGATGCACCCTGCCGATGAATTCGAGGCTTTTCAGCGCCTTCTGACGGCAGGCAAGTCCGTTGCAGACATCGCTGCCCGGTTCGGAGTCAGTGAAGCGGTGGTGAGCCGCCGCCTGGCATTGGCCCGCGTCAGTCCAATACTGCTGGCCAAGTACCGCGAAGGTGAACTGAATCTGGAGCTATTACAAGCATTCACCCTGACCGACGATCACCAAGCACAAGAAGCAATCTGGAATCAGCTTCAGCCGTGGGACCGAAGGGCGCAAACCATCCGCCGCATGCTGTCAAGCAACGATATTCCCGCGACCGACAAACGCGTGCGGTTCGTCGGCTTGGCAGCCTATGAAGCCGCAGGCGGATCGGTTCGCCGCGACCTGTTTGCCGACGAAGACCAGGGAACGTACGTCGCCGACGCCGCCACACTGACGCGGCTAGTTAACGACAAATTGCAGGGGATCGCCGACGCGTTCAAAGCGGAGGGCTGGAAGTGGGCCGAGGTTCAGCCGGATTTGGATCACCAATGGGTCAGCCGCCACAAGCGCGTCTACGCTCCGAAGGCTCCATTGTCGTCAGAACTGGCAGCCGAAGTCTAGGCTCTGGAAAAGGAACGCGATGCCCTTGAACAGAGTCTTCAAGATAGTGGCGAAGACGCCGAGGACCAGGAAGTCTGGGACCGGATCGAGAGTCTGACGGACCGCATCAACACCATCGAGCAGAGTCGAAAGTGCGTTTACGAGGAAGACGTCAAGGCCCGCAGTGGCGTCGTTATCAGCGTTGGCCATGACGGGGAGCCAGAACTCATCCGCGGACTACTCCGGAAAGAGGACCAGGCCGAACTCGGAGAGACCAACGTAACCGTCGGCGCCGTCCTGTCCCCGGCGGTACGTCCAGAAACTCCTCAAGAATACGGTTATTCTGCCGCACTCGTGGAAGCACTTACTCAGTATAAGACAGCCGCGATCGCCATAGAGTTGACGCGCCAGCCACATATCGCCCTCGTCGCGATGGTTCACGCTCTTGTCCTTCGTCAATTCGGATTAGATTTGGGCTTGTATCGCGCGAAGAGCTGCCTCCAAGTGTCCACGACCCACGCTCACTTGAACGAGGCGGCAGCATCCCCGGCGCTGGCACTGCTTGAGGAACAAGGTGCTGGCTACACGGCCATGGTGGCACCATCAAAAAGATCGCCAACGGGGACACAACAGGTAGTGGCTACCTGAGTCAAGTGGATAGCCACCCAAAGTTAATAGTGGACGAGCTAATCCGAAGCTCAAAAACTGTGGGTTCCGTGGAAGCCACCATTTCAGAGCGCTTTCTGCTCAGGTTCATTGCGTTAAGCCGGTCGCTCATGGTACCGACGCTTGGGCTCCCGAACTCTTCCAAGTAGTACGTGAACTTTGGCGAATTGTCCGACTGCGAAGATCGCCATCGCAGTTGCAAAGCGCAATTGCCAGGATCTGCGTTGACTTCGGCCAACTCCTCCCAACAGGTTGCCGGTCCATCAACAACACCGGTGTTCTGATTTCGAGCCGTCTGTGTTCAGCTAACCCACCCTGGCGAGCGCAGTTGCGCTTCGAGCGACTTCATCGTTTCCACCAGATCGGGCAGGGCGTTCTTGGGCTTCGGCGGTGGGGGGACATCCTGGGCTTGCAGCATCGGCAGAATCATTAGAAAGGCTATGCTCAGGCGTTTCGTCAAAATGGCTCCCTGCTTCCGCCGCCACAGAGCTCAACAGCGTGATTTAGGGCGGCGGCGACCCGGTTAGCGAGAGCTTCCTTGGGGAAATAAAACTGGTGTTCTCTTTAACTGGACCTTGACAATAAATAAGGGAGGATCAACCTGCGAGCTCCACTCAGGACGCCCAGCCTTAGAATAAACTTCCTTTGCCGACTGCTCATAAGGAACAACGTCAATCTCCTGGACCGTCTTAAGGAGGAACCAGTTGTCGCGCTTATCGAGAGACCCACCATCCCGAACCACCGACCAGCGGTAGTCCAACCGACATTCGGCGGGACTGACGTGTACCCTTTCTATCTCACCTGTCAGCGAATGAGTCCAGTCGTTGCCGTCCTTGTTGTCGTGTAGATAGACGACATAGGTCAGCTTGGCGACCGAATTCAGCTTTTCCTCAATAAACTTCATCGTGTCCTCCAGCGACGGCCCACTTTCTTTTTTGGGCGGCGGGGTCGGTGGAACGTCCTGTGCTTGCAGCATCGGGACAGCCAGTAGAAAGGCTATGCCCCACTGTGTCATTAGAATGGCTCCTTGCTTCCGCCCCCGCAGAGTTCGACGGCGTGGTTGAGCGCGGCGGCGACCCGGTTCGCCAAGGCTTCTTTGGGGAAGAAGAATTGCTGCCCCCCAGTCTTCAATTGGACATTGACAAGAAAGATGGGAGGATCAACACGCGAGGTCCACTCCGGATGCCCGGCTTTCGCATCGCCCTCCTTCGCCCACTGCTCGAATGGAAGAACATCAATCTCCTGGACCGTCTTAAGATGGAACGAGGAGTCGCCGTTGGTGAGAGACTCACCATCCCGCACGGCTGAGATGTGATAGTCCAGTCTGCAGAATGCCGGGCTGGCGTACACTTTATCTATCTCAATCGTCCTCGAATTGGTCCAGTCACTGCCCGCCTTGTTGTCATGGATATAGACGATAAAATTCAGCTTGCCGACCGAAGTCAGCTTCTCCTCAATAAACTTCATCGTGTCTTCAATCGACGGCCCATCGTCCTTCTTCGGCGGCGGAGGTGGGGGAACATCCTGCGCGTGAACTAGCCTTGCCCCGAGGACAAGAGCGACGATTAGGGGCACACCAGTAAACTGTTGCTTCAAAACGGCTCCTTGCTCCCACCGCCGCAAAGTTCGACGGCGTGGTTCAGTGCGGCGGCGACTCGGTTCGCCAGCGCTTCCTTGAGAATATAGAACTCCCCGACCTCGTCCCCGTTTTTGTTTTGCAGCTCGACCTGAAAGATGGGAGGATCAGCGCGCACGCTCAGCCCAAGCTGCCCAGCTTTCGCAATTGTTTCTTTCAGGGACCGCTCAAAAGTGATGACGTCGATTTCCTGGATAGTCTTGAGATGGAGCCAGCGGTCGGCGTCGACAACAGACTTTCCGTCCAACACTTTTGAGAGGTGGTAGTCCAATCGACAGTTGGCGGGGATGACGCGTGCCGTTTCAGGGCTGGCGCGTACCGATTCCAGGTCTATCGTCCACGAGTTAGTCCAGTCCTTGCCCGCCTCGTTGTCATGGATAAAGACGATAAAGTTTAGCTTGCCGATCGAATTCAGCTTGTCCTCGATAAACTTCATCGTCTCTTCCAGCGACGGCCCAGTGTCCTTTTTTCGGCGGCGGAGGTGGGGGGACGTCCTGGGCGCGGGTGCGAGAGGAGCAGGCTAACAGGAAAGCCGATTCGAGAATGGCGACCACGGGTCTCATGTTCCCCTCTTCAAAAGACGTCCTTGCTGCCGCCGCCACAGAGCTCGATGGCATGGATCATGGCTTTCGCCATGCGTTGAGCCATATCCTCATCCCTGATAGCGAGCGTGGCTAACGAAACGTCAGCCTCTCCCTCAAAATGGAGCTGCTTAATGCTCGTGGAAATATGTATCTTCCCACCATTGGCGTATAGGACGACAGAAAAGACTTCAGGGTCTACGCTCACAAGAGTGAAAGGGCCCACACCATTGGGCAAACTGGCGAATTCGCGCTTCCGTGTCTCTGTTTCGGGCTCGACAGCCAGTTTATCCAGGTCTCGAAAGGAGAGCTTCACTGATTGCTCAAGCCGGCTTTGATCTGAGTCTGTATCTACGTCCAAGACTGTTCTAAAAGAGAGCGTGCAAGCGGCAACGTTTGTGGTTGCATCAGACACTAAGGAACTCCACCGCTCCGTTGCATACTGGCCTTTGCTGTGGTCATGCTTAATCACCATCCGGCTTACTCTTCCCTGTGCGTTCAATTTATCTCGGATGAACTTCAGGGTGTCTCCGAGCGCCGGCTCATTGTCTTTCTTGGGAGGCGGAGGTGGTGGAACATCCTGAGCGCGGGTGGCGTCGGACTGGGCGAGCAGGAAAGCTAATCCGAGTGTAAAAACGTCGCGGCTTACCTGTCCTCGCATCAAAAGGCGTCCTTGCTTCCCCCGCCGCAAAGCTCGACGGCGTGGTTCAGTGCTTTCGCCATTCGCTGAGCCATATCGTCATCCCTGACAATGAAGTCAGTGATCGAAGCTTCACTCTCATACTCAATTAGGCGGACGCCATTCCGCTTGGTGCTCAAATGATAATGTAACTTTTTTCCGTTGGCGTATAGAGTCAAGGAATAAACTTCAGGTTCTTCGCTCACAAAAGTGAAGGGCCCACCTCCCTTGTTAGCTGTTTCGGCTAAGTTGCGTTTCTGTGACTCCTTTTCGGGCTCGACGACCAGTTTCTCTATGTCTCGAAAAGAAAACCGCCAGGAATAGTCAAACTGGAACCGATTCATATTAGTGACCTCATTGAAGGAGACAGCGCACGCGGCCAAGTTCGTGGTTACATCAGACACTACGTAATGCCACGACGACGTAACGTCCTGGCCTTTGCTTTGGTCATGCGTCGTCACCATCCAGCTCACTCTTCCTTGTCCATTCAGTTTGTCGCGAATGAATCCCAAGGTATCTTCGAGGCTCGGGCCGGAGTCTTTCTTCGGCGGTGGCGGCGGTGGGACATCCTGGGCGGGAGCAACATTGGTCCCAGTGAGTAGGATGGCGATTACCGACAGCCTTCTAAGAATTAGGGACTGCATTTCAAAACGACTCCTAGCTTCCGCCGTTACAGAGTTCGATGGCGAGGTTCTGCGAACCCGCTCGATTGGCGGACCTCTCTCCGGAAAAGGAGAAAAGCTCCGACCAAGGCTGGTTCCACGAACCACGCGTCCGCGAGCACGAAAGAAAGACCCATTCGGCTGGTCAAAATGGCTCATCCTTTTGGGCACCGCCGCACAGTTCCACAGCATGGATCATCGCTTTGGCCACCCGTTGCGCCATCTCGTCGGTATTAAAATAAAGCAACATCGACCCAGGGTCGACTAACTTACGAGGCAGGCCGGCTTTGGTCTTCTTGTACTTGTTCCGAGTATCGCCCGTGGGCTGCTTTCCCTTCGCCGTCTCGTCAGTCTGCACAAGATTCACTCTGATTACGGTTACAGGCGTGTTCTCCGTGGAGTAGTTTCTCTCTGATTCGTCAACAGAAAGCGGGAGAACGGTTAGTTTGTTTATGTTCTTGAACGAGACCTTGACGTCAGCGATATTACTAAAAGAAGAAGCACTTTCCGTCTGGCGGAAGGCTAAGGTGCAGGAATTCTCATCAGCGGTCGCTCCTGAGATCCGATATGTCCAAGCAAGTTGGTCCCCGGAACGATATCCTCGCACCCACCGCACGTCCCCCTCTCCGTTTAGCTTGTCTTGAATGAATCCCATGGTGGCTGCCAGGCTGGGGCCTGCGGCGCCTGGCTTCGGGGGCGCCGGCACGTCTTGCGCAGCGAGGGTTGGAAGAATCAAAAGAAAAGCGAGGCTGTAGCGCTTCATTAGAACGGCTCCTTGCGGCCGCCATAGAGTTCAACCGCGTGGTTGAGCGCGGCTGCGACACGGTTTGCTAGTACCTCATCGGCGAGATTGGCTTCACCCGTCACGCCCTTCAGTTGCACCCGAACAACGAAGATGGGAGGCTCAACGCGCGCGGTCCACCCAGGATGCCCTAGCTTGGCATTCTTGCCCCTCAGCACGTGCTCAAGTGGGGCTACCTCAATTTCCATAACATCCTTCAGAGACCAGCCGATGTTACCGTTGTAGACAGTCTCCCCTTCTCGCTCGATCCGATCGTTGAAACTCACCCAGCAGTTGCCCGCATTGGCGTGTGCACCGCTTATCTCTGTTCCCCAGGTGTTGGTCCAGTCGTTTCCTACCTTGTTGTCGTGCAGGTAGACGACGTAGTTCAGCTTGTCAACGGAATTGAGCTTTTCCTCAATGAAGCTCATTGTGTCTCCAAGAGAGGGCGCCTTGTCTTTCTTCGGTGGCGGAGGCGGTGGGACATTTTGTGTTCGCGCCAAGCCCGTTCCAAGGAGGAGCACTCTTGCTATGGACCGTACCGAGCGGGCGATAACATGTTTCCTCAAAATGGCTCCTTGCTACCGCCTCCACAGAGTTTCTTCGGCGCCGGAGGTGGCGGGACGTCCTGGGCGCGGGACATGGAGCCCGACACAAATACGAGGGTTAAGAATTCGGCGATTGCAAGTAGGGATCTCATTGGCTCAACTTCGCTAGACAAGTCGTTGTTACCGCCGGCGTGGAGATCCAACGGTTGGCGGCGTGGATGATGGCCCTGGCACTCCGTTCAGCTGTCTGGTCAGAATGTGTCAGTG
>JBAUOG010000230.1:0-9275 GCA_049579625.1 Bryobacteraceae bacterium | reverse complement strand
GTGCTCGCCCCACGGGATCAGGGTTCGACCGGTAATGGTCTTTCGAGACTCGGCGAAACGCGACATTATTTCGCGCGGGATTTCAGTGCCGGATATTTGAACCAGACTTGCTTCAGTCTCGTACATGATTACACCTACGAAGAATTACGAAACGAACCTAGCGTGGCTAAGGCCGGGGCCCGCCGCTGTGCACTCGAACTCATCTCATTGATCCTGAAGTACTTAGATTTAACACGTAACCCACAAGGGGAGGACTGCCGCCCGGCTCATGAAACGACTGACCAACGGATTACGAAACGAACTGCCATAACTCCGGTGTGAATCAGTGTCCCGATCAAAGCCGAATTGACTCTAGGCTCAGCAGGCTGACAGCCCGGCTAGGCCTTGCTGTGCATTCGAACTCATCTCATTGATCCTACAATACTTAGATATAAGCGTAGCCCATCAAGCCAGAGTGCTGCCGCAGTCGGCAACAGGAGTACGAAACGAACTGGTGGAACTCCAGTGCGAATCGGTGTCCCGATCAAAGCCGACGTGACTCTCGGCTCAGCAGACCCAGCAGCCCGCGCCACGGGGCCCTGATTCCCGGATCAACCTGATTTGAAAAAATCGAAGCCAACTCGACCTAGCGGATGCCGACTCGCTGGGAGCCTTCTCCGCTTCTGAGAATGAGGGATGACACGTAGCTTCGAATCGGAAGTGCGGCGGAAGCTCCTGATTCTGTTGAATGAATTACTCAGCGAATTCGGTGACTGCCTTCGGGTGGTCTCTAATGAATGCTCTCTGACGTCGCTAAGCCGTAGGCGAAGCGCTTGGTGGCATCGGTGATCGGTAGGATTTCAGCTCCCGAATCCACCACCCATCCGACCACCGTGCGAAACTCGTCCGGTGTGCAGCCCCATGGCGAAGGGCGCCCACCAATGTCGTGGGTGTACAGGATCAGCCAACCCCTCCGCCGCTGGTTATCTCGGATCAGCTGTTGGAGCTTGCCGAGTGGCGACGTCGAATACACTCGATTGGCATGCAAAAAACCCAGATCTACGGGATCCAGATTGAGGCCTGGTTCAATCGTGCGGCACGAGTCGTAAACCGAAGCCAGCAGAACCTTTGCGGACGGGGTCACAACGCCCTCCGGAAACGAAAAGTTTCGAAACCTATACCCACCCAGTATTTGGGAGATCCGCAGTTGGTTCTTCTCGCAGTTCGCAAGCAGGTCCCTGGTACTGAGACCGGAACAAAGCGCGTGATCGTGAGTGTGACACGCCAGTTCGTGTCCAGCTTCGGCCACAGCCTCGATTTCCGGGGGGCCGAACATTTCTCCTACGGGAGTATTCTGTCCCATTAATCCGAGCGAAGCGTAATACGTCCCTCGCACACCATACTCAGCTAGCACCTTCCCGCCGGCCGTCCATGCCGATCGCGGAAAATCGTCGAATGTGAAAGAGACAATCGCATTGCCAGACAAGGAACGAGCAGGCTTGCGGTGGAGCTTTTCAGCCATTAGCCTTTGCAGTCGTTGCGTTGCTTTGGCTAACGACATCGTTTTAATCCCCTAACGCGGCGTAACAGTTGCCGTACCCCCTTGCTGACGCGCGCTTCAGTGCGGGGGGCTTTACCAAGATTCGAGGCAACCGCTCCTTTACAGCAAGGGAGCGGCTCAGTAGGCTTCGCGAAAGGTTGGGGCCATCAGCAATCACGTCGTGAGGTCCGTAAACGTTGGGTGAAGTGCTTGCCACCAAGAAACGTTCTGCTAGAAACAGCAAGTATCCAATTGTGCAGGTACTATTGGGCGGTAACCGGCGACCGATCGAGACCGCCCGCATCGGAGCCAGACAAATCGGCCGTTTTGGGCTGCTGGAGAAACGTCCGATGCCACAGTTCGAGGGTGGCGAGAGAGAACAGCTCTTTGGAATGACTTCCAGAGCCGGCGCTCTCTGTAAGCAGGTTTTCTACGGCGCTTCGGTTGAAGTACCCACGGTTGATTGTTTGAGGATCCAACAACAAATCAAAGAGCCATTCCTTCATTTCCGTCCTGAGCCAAGCTCCATAGGGCACGGGAAATCCGGCTTTCCTCCGCTTGATTATCGGTTCAGGGACCCGTTTCTCAAGGACCCGCTTCGCGATGTATTTGGTCGTGAAGCCATGAATCTTGAACTTTGAGGGTAGGGAGGCCGCAAATTCCAATAATTTATGATCCAGCAGTGGAACTCTCAGTTCAACAGAGTTCGCCATGGTCATTTTATCGGCCTTCAAGAGTAAGTCGTCCGTTAACCAGGTTTTTGTGTCGACATACAGCATCTTACTCAGCGTGTCGAAGCCCGCGGTGTTTATAAGATAGTCCGCGACCACCTTAAGCGACTGGGATTTATTCGTGTCACGCGCGAACTGCGTCGTGTAGAGATTGTCTCTATTGTGGCCGTTGAAGTATGCCAGCGGGCCGGACGTTCGGCCGTAATAATACTGGTCCAGAGGAATATCCAGAAGGGGACCGAACTTAGCTAACTTGCCGTTTTTCAGCAACCTGTTGACGCCACCCACGGCGCTGGACGACGCGCTCCGCAAGGGACCCAAAACGTTCTTCAGCCGTTCCATCCACAGCAGGCTACGATAGTTCTGGTAGCCGGCAAACGCTTCGTCGCCACCTTCCCCTGATAACAGAACCTTGACATGATCTTTGGCCAGCTTGGATACGTAATACAAGGCAATAGCCGGCGGCTCGCAGACCGGTTCCTCCATGTGCCAGACGTACTTCGGCAGGAAATCCCGGAACTGGCCGGATGTGATCGTGAGTTCGTGATGTTCGGAACCGTAAGCCTTCGCCGCCAGTTGTGCATAGGGCCGTTCATCGATGATTCCGGGAGCGTCGAATCCGAGCGTAAAGCTGCTCAGAGGATGATCGGTCTTTCCTGCCGCAAAACCCAATACTGCTGTGGAATCTACGCCGCCGCTCAGTAAGAAACCGACCGGAACGTCGCTGATCATGTGGAGCCTAACCGACTCCTCAAGGATTGCCTCCAGCTCATCGGATGCATCCCGAAAGGTCCGGTCTGCCGGCGAAAAGTTCAAGTCCCAATACTTCCGGATGGTCGCTCGTCCGTCTTTGACGACCATATAGCAGGCGGGGCCTAGCTTCTGAATATTGCGGAGCAGAGTATCCTCACCGGGCATATAGAAGAACGTAAGAAAGCGGTCAATCATTTCCGGCCGCAATTCGGCGTTCACTTCCGGATCGGCGAGGATGGCCTTGATCTCGGAGCCGAAAACAAGGGAACGGTCGTTCAGATGATAGTAAAGCGGCTTGATGCCGACGCGGTCGCGCGCAAGCAGAAGAATGCGCTGCCGGGCATCCCAAATGGCGAATGCGAACATGCCACGCAGCTTTTCGACACACGCCTCGCCCATCTCTTCATAGAGATGGACGATGACCTCGGTGTCCGATTTCGTGCGGAACTGGTGTCCTCTGCGGAGCAGGTTCTCGCGAAGTTCCAGATAGTTGTAGATCTCCCCGTTAAACGAGATCCAGACAGTGCCATCCTCGTTGCTCAATGGCTGCGCACCGCCGCTGAGGTCAATGATTGCCAACCTGCGGTGCCCCAATCCCACCTGCGGGGAAACGTGGATGCCTTCGCCATCGGGCCCCCGATGTGTGATGGTGCTGAGCATTGCGCTCACCAGCGCGGGGCTGACCTCGTCGTCTTGTTCAAATGTAAGTTTGCCGCAGATGCCGCACATGCTTAGCTCAATTCCATTGCCACTAGACCCACGCGCCTAATCCGACCGCACACTTCAGCACGGCGAGCCATTTGGCGGCGGTAACCCGAACCATGTCCCGGCTTTGTTTCACAGTCTTGAAGGGAAACACCAGCGCAAGAACCGCTAATCGGCACACGGCCGAGGCGGCCATTGCGGCCCGGTAGGCAGTGGAATACAGTCGACCGTGCCATTTTCGGTAGAGCGTCACCATCGCTCGAAACTTCATTTTGGTTGACCATTGACTCAGTTTCTGATGCCGACTGCTCGTGCCGCCATGATGGATGATTACAGCCTCGCCGATGTAATAACTGCCGAGTCCTAACGCAGCAACCTTATAGTTCAGATCGATGTCCTCGGCGTACATGAAGTAGTCTTCGCTGTACAGGCCTGCTGCCTCAAAGACTTCGCGCTTGAGAAACTGACAGGCTCCAGGGATCACTTCGACTTTGATTGGCCCAACTGGCTCCGCAAACAGAGGACCTATTGCCCACAGTTTGACGTTCGGGCATCTCAGCCGCAGATACTCGATGTCGAGGAGTTGGTTGAGTATAGTGGGGAACTTCTGAATGGACTGCGTTTGGATGGAAAGGTCTGAGTTGAGCAGCTTGCAACCCACAATGCCCGCGTCGGGCAGCGAGCGCAAATGCTGCAGCATTGTTGAGATCGCGGGCGTAATCAACCTGGTGTCCGGATTCAGAAAGAGCACGTGGTCGCCAACCGATTGCCGGAACCCCAGGTTATTGGCGCCGGCAAAACCAAGATTGCGTGTGCTCTTCACTATCGTAATCTCGGGGAACTCGTGTTGCAGAATCGTGACGTCTCCTGCCGGCGACGCATTGTCGACGACGATAATCTCAAAGGCGACGCCCCGAGTCGTCTCGTAGATGCTGGCTAGGCACTCCCGAAGATAATCGACTGAGTTCCAGTTGACGCAGACTATGGAGGCATCCATCGCCATCTACTTCCAGATGGTTTCTCTGCCGGTGAGTTTAGCGATTTGCTGCTGCCGCAGGTATCGGATCAATTCGGGGTCGTCAACGCGGGGTATGCGATCCAGGTGGGCTCGGACATATCCGTAGAGCAGCGCCACAGATCCTACCAGGTAGGGTTTTTGAAAAAGGCGGGCGCATGACTTCGCGAGCAGAAATAGCGGATGATAGCCCGTAACGTAGTCAGTTTTTCCGTTCTTTACAACCCCTCCCCATCTGCCGTAAGCAGCCCCGGTCCAGCGATGATGCTGGACCTGCAGGTCCGTGAAACTTCTCGTGGACCAGTTCAGCATGTTGGCTTTCACTTCGTCTACGGTGTCCGAACCAGGCCCAACCCACAGGCCGCCCAAGGTGTCCCAGCACTCACGGCGGTAGGTCTTTAGTCCGCCGCGTACGTGAAAGTAAGGGTGTTCCTCGATGGTCTTTCTACCGGCGTCCACATGATAGAGGTATCCGCCTGCGATGCCGAGCCGGGGATGCGCGGCAAATCTATTAAAGAGATCTTCGAAATAGGCAGGCTCGGGTGAAAGGTCACCGTCAAGCTTGCACATGAACTGCCAGCCAGTGCACTTCAATGCGTTAAAGCCGTCGTAGAAAGCCTCAATTATGCCGCCCCCCCACTTTCTGTATCCGCGATCCTGCCGGTGTACGGTCCGGATCCAGGAATACTGGCGGGCGTATTCATCGATAATCTGGCCTGTCTTGTCCTTTGATCCATCGTTGACAATCACCCATTCCGCCGGCAGGATCGTCTGCCGGATCATGCTCTCGATGGTGAAGCTGAGAAAGTCCTGCTCATCGCGAACCGGCGTTACGACAACATATTTCACGCGTCTCAACCTCGGGATTCCAAGTGATGGACAGTGCTGTCCCAGACGGATGGCTCAAAGGAATCCTGCTCGGTTACTGAGGAACTAAGCGAGGCGTCCTGGGTGCTAGTCGAGTGTACCTTCGCCAACGGCGTTGCGGTCGCTGCCGCTATAATTGCGAGGAGAACCAACCAGGCTACCTGAGTCTGATCGAAATAGCTAACACCAAAATAGGCCAAGATGTGCGCATAAACGGCCGCACAGAGGAGCCACATACACCATTCGGCTCTTCGATCGCCTTCGACCGCCCGGCGCGCCGTGCCAAGCCTTCCGAACGACCGGGAGATGACTGCAATAAAGCAGATCAGGGAGAACAAACCACCAGTCTCTGCGATGGCAACGAACTGATTGCTCAGGTCCCACATGCTCCATCCCCAATTCCCGATATCAGAGGTCCCAATTAGCCACCAGTCCCAAAAGTGCCTGATGCAGGTATCAATTAGGTTCGCACGATCCCAACTAGCCGAGCCGCCTATCACATCCACACGGGCGATAAGAAACCAAACCGGGGCTTTCATGACCAGATGCAACGTTACCAATACGATGACCATGGTCCACCGGACGGCTTTCATACTTCGACGGATAGGCCAGAAACACAGTGCAACAAAGACGCCACCGTAGGCCATTACCGGGGTGCTCGACGCACACATGAGCGTCATTGCGGTCGCAGATAACATACCGAAAACGGCGAACATCTGCGACTTACCCCTCGTCCAGAGCCATAGACACAGAGGCAACAACGTCGCCCCGAACACGCCTGCCAGGATCGCGTGCTGGAACGGGCCCTGTGCCCGAGTTTTGCCATTCCGGATCAGGGGAACGATATCGACGCCGCCGATCAAGGTGCCGAACAGGTTCCGCAAAAGTAGTTGTTCAATGACCATTGATGCGGCACAGATAAAGGCAACCACGATCATGGCCTTGATTGCCGTCGCTATGTCTTTTTCGTCCCGAATCTGCTGTCTAAGAATGAAGTAGATCCCAAAAGTCGCTAGCAGGATACCAGCCTGGTTTACCACGGCCGCAACGCTCAGGAACTGTATGATAACGGCGGCTGCTCGGGCCAAACCGCAAGCGAGAAAGGCGGTGTCAATGTTGTTCCAACCGCCCACCAAGCGACTTTCATTCGGCGGCGGCTTCATTATCGCGAGACGAAGGCATCCGAATAATGCCAGTAATCGAACCGGCCCCAAGTGCGCCCCAGCCAGGACGACGACTTCCCCGGCGGGCACCAGAAACGCACCCAATAACAGCGGGACCAGCGCATATCTGCGTGGCGCAAGCCACATCGCCAGGACGGCGAGCGCCAGAAGCGCAGCCGCTACCGGCGTGAGGGCCGTCTCGGATGCACCTCCGCCAACGAAGAAATTGTTAGTCGGTATCACGAAGTGGATGAACTCGCATCAGTATTATGGGGAATCGGTGTGGGCCGGGGAGGGAAGCGCGGGGCGAGTGTTCCATCGTCCTAAGTTTGCTGTGGGGATTCGGAACACTTTACGAACACATCTCCATGCCTTTCGCGTTTCTCGAGTCGCCCTAAGACCGCGTTCAGGCCGTTCCTTGGCACCCACTCCGAGAGTTCGAATCCGGTCGGATCTCCGAACGCGAAGTTGAACAGGGATTTGGGACCAAAGACACTCTTGTCCACACACCGCATGGTGGCGTCGGGACGCGCGGCATTGAACTCGAAAGACAGCAGGGGCGGCTGAGCCGAGAGCCCATCCAGCACGAATTCCTCAAACCCCTCAACGTCGATCTTGATAAAAGCAGGGATGCCATATCGGTCGATCAATGCATCCAACGTGATGACCGGCACAGTCACCTGCTTCGACCAGAGCCCCTTATACTCCTGGTGCGCTCCCTCCATGACGCCGATCCACTCTTGCGACAGCGAGCTGAGGTCATCTCTTTCGTCGGAGAGATTCAGCACGGCGAGCCCGTTGCGCGGTCCTACCGCGGCATGGATGGCCTCGATATTCAGTCCGGCGTAGGAAATCTCAATGTGCCGTAAGCAGTCGCCGTTCGGTTCGACGGCGACAACCCTGCCTCCCACCGATGCGAATACCTCCGAGAACTTCCCCACATTGGCGCCCACATCAAACACCAAGGCCCCGGGCGGCAGCAATGTTCGATAGAAGTCGATCATCGACTCATGAAGCGAGGTTCTCTCTCGCCCCATGGTCGCGCGGTACAGCGCGCGTGCCGCTCCGTGCATGCCAATGACCCAGAGGGCCTCTTCGATTTTTCTTCGAGATGCCTTCATTGCTTCACAGATCGCGAATGACGCTGTACCACGAATTTGAGAATCGATGATATCTCCCAGTGCATGCCTCGGCGAGAACGCCCGTTACGCGCTTTATTCCACTCGCAGAGCGCACCTTCGCTCGCCGTGCGAGATGGATTTCTTTATCTTCCAGTAGCTTAATGCGGTCGGCCGGCCAATCCAGTGAAGTCGAATGCACCCGGGAGAGAATGTGCCGGAAGGTTTCTATTTTTTTCCATGACTCGTCGTGTCGTGTTCGAAGTGAATCCATCAATGTCTGCGCGAAGTTTTTCTTGCGCCAACCGCACGCCTGATCCGCGTGGCGTCTGTACTTAAATAGAACCTCATCCACCGGCACACCATACGACAGGGTCGATCCCAGCAGGGCGATCCAGTAGTCGTGCATCCACCCCGGCGGCAAAGGCAGCACGACCTTCCTAAAGGAAGCTCGAAAGGCCATGGACGCACCAGGGACGAGGTTGTGTCTTAGGAGGATCTCAAGCTGCCCCGGCCCGATGAACTCCCGGAGTCTGCGCCGGAGCAGGACCGCTTCCCATAATCCTTGGCCGGTCGGCTTGCCAAGTTGGTCCACCATCTCGGCATCCGAAAAGGCGTACATCGCCTCGGGGTGTTGTTCAAAAACCCTGCCAAGAGAAGCCAGTTTGTGGGGTCGCCACAGATCGTCCTGATCGGAAAAAACAATAATATCGCCGTCGCACGCTTCGATTGCTTTTTCGAAATTCCTGGCAGGGCCCAGGTTGTGGGCGTTGACAAGGATGCGTACGGGAAAGGCCGCCTGCGATGCAAAACTCTCGAGGATAGAGACCGTCTCATCGGTGGAACAGTCGTCGAATACCACCAGTTCTTTAGGCGGCTCGGTTTGCTGGGCGATGGTCGAAAGCTGCTCTCCCAGGAAACGGGCGCCGTTGTAGGTGCACATGGCCACCGATGAACTCAACTTCGGCATGTTCTCACTTCAAAGGGCGGCTTTAGCGCGGAAAAGCCGTTTCACGGGACGCGCAGCGACAACCGGACGGGCTGCGATGGCCCGACCCGCGGCGGCGAGACTCTGAAAGAACCGCCCTTCGCGCCAATATAACGGCGCCACTGCCAGCCAGGCGTCGGCAACCACGCGCGCCTCCAGACACTTCCCCGATAGGGAAGGACGCATTTCATTCCAGAGTCTCAAAGCGGACGAGTACTCTCCGAATCGGGTCAGGGTTCCAGTCCATCGGACGTAGTGGCGTGCTACGACATTCTGCTGTTCACTCTCACTCACTCCGAGTTCTACCAAAACGGACGGCGTTATCCTCTCGAGAGGGGTAGCATTATTTGTTTTCTGCCTACCGAGCGCATGTTCGGCGTGAGCGGCAAGTACGCTGAAAGCCTGCTGTCTCACTT
>JBAUOG010000229.1:0-1573 GCA_049579625.1 Bryobacteraceae bacterium | reverse complement strand
GAAGCTCGATTGGTTACACTCTGTCATAGCGAAGGCCGTCCTTTGGGGGCGCTAACTGTTGTGTGGAAACTCAGTTATGCCACGAATGACGGCCTTCTGCCTACAGCTGGTGAGAAATGCGGGCTAGCCGAAAGCTCAACTAAGAGTGATGACCATCCTTCGCTTCCAAGCTTTACCCCGGATTAGTCTGAGGGCGATCAGACATAATTACCTTCGGTCCCAATTCGTCATCGTCTCGGCCTTTGTTAGGCACGCGACCGCACTAGCGGATGCGGACAAGAGTGTTGTCCAGCCCGTGCCGCATCACGTGCAGTCGGCCAGACTCGGCGAGCTGCTCCGGAAAGACCCTATCGATCCGGAAGGGAAACAGTGATGGGCCGTTGACCAGGCTATTGAAGTCAACTGAGTTCTCGGCGACCGAAAGTACAGCAGCCTCAAAGAGCCAAGCGGCCCTCTTTGGATCCGCGATGTGGATCGGAGCCGAAGGGGAATATTCTCCTTGGTCCTGTGAGTCATCGATCACACCCCAATCTGCAAAGGCGCGGAGAACATAACGAGACGAGCGGGCAACAACCTCCCTCTCGCCAAGCAGTTCTTTCATGCGGCGTTGTACCTGAAGTGGAGCCACAGTTCCTTGAAGACGAAAGAGTCGCCCAGTAACATCGGCCACCACTCGCCAGAACGGATAGACGGCCGTCGTCATGCCCCAGTGAAAGGGCAGACGTTCGCTGCGACGCGTCCCCTGAAGGAGCCTGACGGCGTCGTCACGCAATCCACGGACTGGCTGGGGTATACGCACCCATGTTTTCAGGAGAAGCGTGATGGTCTTTTCGCGGCTCCCGCGCTTCGGTTCCCTTCCGACTGAGAGCTCTCCCTTGAGTCTCTCGCGAAGTGCTTCGTAGATTTCAACTTCTGGCATGCCGGCCAGATACAGATCCAAAGTCTCATCGAGCCAACGGAGTTTGACGGTCCGGTTGTAGCCGATCATTTCATGGCGAGAGTTCAAGTCGTTTCTCCAAGAACTTGAATGAATGGGACAACAACCTCTTCTAGCGTTATGCCACCGTGTGCAACAGTTCTGTCACCTTGCTTCACGAACGCACGTCGGTCAGGCGCCAGAAGCGGCAGGAAATCATCGGGTAACCCGATCGGTTTCCACACAGTCGCATTGGGAAATTTGGAGGCGACCGTGTCTCGAAGAACTACGTCGGAATAGATTCGCGACCGTTCGCCCCGCATTTCTGCGGTGACGCCTTCTCTGGGGCTTCCACAACCCACCGACTCAACGTTGCCGTGGTCAGCGGTCAAGAACACTGCAAAGCCCGTCTCTAGGAGCAGATCGATGAGGGCTGACAGAAAACCTCCCGCCGCCCACTGTTGGACCTGGTTGTGCATTCCGCTCGACCCAAGCTCCATTCCGTGCATGATGCGGTCAACCTTGTCTACGACTAAGCCCAATACCTTGAACTGAGGATTGGCACAAGCATCAGCAACACTCTGTAGATTCGATAAATCGCCCAGCCCTTTCAAGTAAAACACTTGAGGTAGGGAAACGCCGTGCTCGGCCCAAAAC
>JBAUOG010000228.1:0-3345 GCA_049579625.1 Bryobacteraceae bacterium | reverse complement strand
ATTCGATCCGGCATCTGATCGAAAAAGCCCTGCAGGCATCCAATCTCGTGAAAATTGCGCAATAGATTCTTTCCCCAATGGCCGCACCCGACTACACAAATGCGAACTCCCGATTGATTATTCATTTAGATATCGATCCACAACCTCAGCTCGGAACGCGAGGTAGCATTTTCGGGGCCAATCGGGACCCACCAAGCGATTTAGCTTCTACGTGGGTGACTGCGCCGATCGAGCCGAAGCCAGCGAGCAGAGCGCGGGGTGGCAAAAAGAATTGGAATTCTTCCGAATGTTTGGGTCGCTGATGAAGTACTGGAGCTAATCCGCCGCTTGCTGCTCCCAAACTCGCCGAGATCATGCCTCCGCCAGAACCGGTCCGTTCGGCTCTGCGAATCGCATTCGACTGCCTAAACGCCGTGATCGATGCGCCATTCTTTCAGGCGGCTCGTCAGAAAAAATCGTGGGTTGATTCCGGTTCCGGCAGCTTGCCAAGTGAGTGATAGAGGGCGAGTTCCAGCGTTCGGAAGGCGCGAACGCCGTAGGATCTTCTCATAGTGACTTTGGCTTTGTTGTTCAGGCCCTCGACAACACCGCTGGACAGCAGTTTTGCCCGAAATCGTGCCAGTCCGGCTTGCGCAGAATCGCCAGAGCCGCCTGCTTCGTCTTTGCCGGCAATTTCCGGTTCGTCGATCTCCCCCGCAGTCCGTGCACCACCACGCACTGACGCCACGGCGACATCCACGACGGCTGAAGGCAAGCTCACGATCTTTGCCGCCATCGATCACTGCACGGCCGAATGCGTGGGCATTCAGGTGAAGAAGGCGTCTCGTTTCGAGGCCATCGAGCCGGCGCGCCAGGCGGTACGGGAGCGCCTGGGCGGTTTCCGCAGTGGCGGCGCAGCCGGCCTTCAGCTGCGTCACGACCACGGCAGCGTATACATGAGCGACGACTTTCAGAATGAAATCCGGTTCCTGGGAATCGAGTCTTCACCCACCTTCGTGCGGCAGCCGGAGGGCAACGCAGCCTGCGAATCTTTCATGAACTTTCATGAAAATGCTCAAGAGTGAGGAGGTTTACCGCAACGCACACCGGGATTTGGCCGAAGCGCGGTGCGCGATCCCCGAGATTCTCGCGTTTGAAAGACCCATGCGCACCGCGCTCAAAGTGAACTCTTCCTCCATGGTCCTGTCCAGCGCCCAGCCAATGACCCGCCCGCGAGTATGCGTCGAGAATCACGGCCAGATAGACGAACTCCCGCAACCGGATGTACGTGAGGTCCGCTCTCCAAAGCTGGTCCATGCCGGTCAGCACCATCTTCCGCGCTCGGTTCGGATAGATTTTACGCCCATGGCTGGAATCGGTCGTCACCACGAACTTCCGTTTGCGGAGGCAGAGCAAGTTGTCCCCGCGCATGATGCGGTAAACCCGCTTCGGGTTGACGGCCCAACCGCGGCGGCGCAACTCTTTGGTCATCCGCCGCCGTCCGTAAGTGGGCCATTCCAGCGCGATCCGCTGAATGGCGTCGCGGAGATCCATGTCAGGGTCGGGCCCGGTGGTCGCATTTTCATCGGAGCGATAGTAGCTGGCCCGGCTAACGCGGGCCAGCTTCACCTTCCGCTCGACTGTCAGCCGCTGGTCGGCTCTCACTTTTTCTTTTGATCTTCCGAAAGACCGCGGAGTCCCAGTCAGTGCCTGCAGCATCCGCTGTTCCTCGATGTGTTGCAAGCACACTGGCTTACGTCCCTGATGTCTCCGTAGTCGTGCCATCCGATCACCGCCTGGCCGGATGTTCCGCAGCGCATTCGCGGTATCAGCCTTCACATAATCGCGATAATGGCAGCCGTCGATGAAGATCAGATCGAATGGCGGATGCAGTTCGTTCCAGTCGACTGTCGCCGAGTCCCCCAGCACCTGGCGGACCCGGTTCTCGTATGCTGTGCCCCTGTATTGGATTCCAATCCGATTGCGATCAGTAACGTTCCAGTGACTGTTCGATTTGCGATCCCAGTCGGGTGGAAGATCGATCGTGGTGACGCATCCGCCCTCGGGCACATTCGCCGCCAGGTTGAGCGTTGTGTTGCCGTCGTAAGTTCCGATTTCGGCCACCTTTCGGGCGCCCAGAAACCTGACGATCGCGCAGAGCGACATTACTTCACCCGCATCCATCGATAGCCCGATCTTTCGCTGGTAAAGGTTCAGGAGATTCACGTTGACCGTTTCGATGCCCGGAAAGATCTGCGTGAGGTGCATTCGCGGCAGCCCCCCGTGACGCCACGTGCTGATGCGGTATGCTTCGAGGTCCTTGAAGGAGATGCCGAACGGGACCTATGTGCTCGAACGCGACTACCTGCGGATTGTCGACCACCATCTGCAGCATCGGATCCCGCGGCTCGAACCGTGTATCGAGCGTGGCGTTCGGCGAGTCATTGATTTCGGCTGTGGCTCGGGAGGCTCGGCCATCGCTATCGCACTGACTTATCCCGACATATATTGCTACGGGACCGACATTGACGAGAGCGAGATAATGATGGCGCGCGAGAGGGCGAAGCTCTACGGCGTCGCGGATCGCTGCGAGTTTCATCACATAAACGCGGGTGAGACCCTGCCCTTTCCCGATGGCTTCTTCGATTTCTGCGTTTGCTCATCGGTCATTGAGTACGCCACCGAAAAGCCTATTAGGCAGTTCTGTGTGCAGGAAATGGTTCGTTTGGTGGCGGCGGGACGCTGCCTGTTCTTCTCAGTGCCCAACAGACTCTATCCGTTCGAAATTCACACACGGAAGTGGGGCTGGAACTACTTCCCCGGACTCTTCGGGGCGCGCACAAGAGACTCGAGTTTCTGGGAAGTTCGCAGTCTCGCCAAGCCGGATATGCTGACGCTCTATCGAACGCCCGTCACGCAGCTATTCCTGCCATGGTCGAATTTCTGCGTGCGTAAGAACGCGTGAAAGTTCATTCGTAAGCAAACTGATACCAGTCGAATTTGTATGCACAACAAGGCCTCGGTGTCATCCCAAGGTCCGCCGCGTCTGAGGTGCATTGGATCGGATGGAATGGTAGTTTCATCCCCCAGATCATGGTAACCGCTGTCCGATACTCAGCGCTCCGCGTGATCTCGCTGCCCCAGGGTTCATAATCTTTCTGCCGCCCGTTCGGATACCTGGTGCCGCCGCGGCTAGCCCGGCGTGGATATCCTGCGCGACAAGCGGCTGCAGCAATGGCCGTCATGTTATGGTGCTGCCATCGGGGCGCACGAGCCGTGTGAAATCCATTGTCACGTACGATGAGGAACTTGAACAGGCTTTCGCGCCGATTCCGTGACGGTGTGTCTGGAAGACGAGATCGACAT
>JBAUOG010000227.1:0-1627 GCA_049579625.1 Bryobacteraceae bacterium | reverse complement strand
AGGCAAGAGAGTCAACGGAGACCGCGGCCTTCGTCATCTACATCGTCGCATAGCAAGGGCGCATCAGCACGTCGACGCAGGAGAGGCTCAAAGAAAAATAGACGACGTGATTAAGCCATATGCTGGCAATTGGAAGTAAGGAGATACAAGTGTGGCAACAAAACATCGCGAAAAAGACATAGAACACTTCGAACTATGGTCAAGCAGTTATGAAAATTCCTGGATGCAACGAGCTTTCTTTGATCAGACACATCAAGCGGCGCTTGCCCTGGCAGCAAGTATCGTTCATCAGCCTGGGAGTGTTCTTGATGTCGGTTGTGGAACAGGGAGATTGTTGCGTCGGGCATATCGATATTGGCCGCAGGCGCAACTTATTGGCGTAGACCCTGCAGAAGGCATGATAGAGAGAGCAAAACTTTTGACGTCCAACGCCACATTCTATACAAGCATGGCAGAATCCTTGCCGCTAGAGGATAACTCGGTTGACCTTGCACTGAGCACCACATCTTTTCACCATTGGCAGGATCAGGCTGCAGGCATACGTGAGATAGCACGCGTACTCCGTCCAGGAGGATATTTTATGCTTGTCGATATCTCCCTGCCAGAATGGTTGGATGGAGTTTCTCGACTGAATCGTTTCCATACCTCAACGCAAATGCGAACGCTCTTCGACCAGGCGGGATTACATGTCCAGACGCAGCAAAAACTTGCCTGGCGCAGATGGCTTGCTACTGTCGGAAAGAAATGAGAAGGCAATACAAATTGACTTCGACTCCTACTTTATCGCTGCGATCAAGAGAAACATCGGGCGACGAGTTTCGTCCCGCATTTCGGGATGCTTGTCGAGCATTTCTCGCGTTGGTTGAGGTTCAGAGAGCTTCTTAATGGAGAAGCCAGCGTCAAGTAACGCATTCAGATAGGTAGCGACAGTACGATGATATTTGACAACATCATGGTCCAAAAATCTTGCCTGGCGCGGCCCTTCATCCTGGTAATGGTCAACAGGCCAAAATAATCGCTCACCATGTTGGTCGTAATACCAGTCTTGAGCAGCGATCGCTGTGAAAATTGGATGTTCGACCGAAAGGACGAAGGTGCCACCAGGCACAAGGCAATGATGAACGTTCCGATAGACGATATCGAGACGCTCGACATAATGAAGCGCAAGTGAGCTTAACACTACGTCGAATGATCCCGAGGGAAAGTCGATGTCTTCAATCGCCATCCGGCGATACTCGATTGCGGGATCGTTGGTGTTCTCTCTAGCGCGCGCAATCATATTCTCTGAGATGTCTACTCCCACCACTGATTGTGCTTGCTGTTCGCGGGCATATCGACAGTGCCAGCCAAAGCCGCAGCCAAGATCAAGCGCGTTTTTATCACATAGATTGGGAAGCAATGCGCGGAATGCGGGCCATTCTCCAGCAGCATCCAGACCTCCGATTGAACGAGCCATCTGACTGTAATTGGCGAAGAATCCAGGATCATCGTATTTGTTCTGCTTCATGGCCATCTTCAAAATTCATTTTTTTATTTCGGGAATCTTTGAGCAGTTCGTGCTTTTGCCCTGGCAGCCTCTTCTGCACGGTCCTTTGGAGACGTGTTCGTTTCAAGCGAACTGAGTAGA
>JBAUOG010000226.1:0-9311 GCA_049579625.1 Bryobacteraceae bacterium | reverse complement strand
CTCCTGGAGTCTGGCCACCACGGCAACCTTTGGCTTGACCTCGAATTGTTGTGCTCGCGGCCTGGACGACTGAAACCTCTGATTGCGGAATTATCGAACCGCCTATCGAGGCTTGAGGTCGAGGCTGTTTGTGGGGCCCTGGTCGAGGGGGCGTTCATCGGCTTGCTGACGGCATCCCAAATGGGCGTCGATTTCGCATATTCTGAACGCTACGAACAGAAAGGGGAGGGCGGACTCTTTCCGGTCGGATATCGAGTTCCCGATTCGCTTCGCAGCAGCGTGCGCCAAAGGCGCGTCGCGATTGTGAACGACGTAATCAATGCAGGGTCAGCGGTACGAGGCACCTTCGATGACTTACAGGCCTGCGGGTCGACAGTTGTCGCTGTTGGTGCGCTGCTGGTGCTCGGAGCGTCGGCGCAGGAATTCGCCAGCCGCAAAGGAATCGCGCTGGAGAGCATCGCCGCTATGCCGAACGAGTTGTGGGCGGAGTCCACATGTCCGTTGTGCGCGTCAGGCATTGCCTTAGAAGATGTTGCCGGCTTCCGGACGGAATGGGGTTAGCGCGCTGGTACGCCGGTACATTGTGCTGCCGAACTTCACTCCAGCGTGATCCTTCCCCACTGCCAGGCAAGAACCGATTCAGGAGCCGACTTCTCACTGAGGTCGACGCGAACTAGATACTTCCCGGGTTCCATCGTGTTGGGAATCGTCAGCGATCCTCGGGCCAGGAAGAGAGGCGCCTTCTTTTCGTTGGGTTCAATCCCGGCGGGATCACTCTTCCAGACCTCGACACCATCGCGGAAAAGGCGAGTTCTCAGCGCCCATTCTTCCGGCTTTAGGGGCACACCTTTGGGAATGATCTGCACTACGAACCTTACGTTTTGGCCTGGAGGATAGGCGATCGGCCGCGCTGACGGAACCACGTGATCGTCGGTGCCGAGAGCGTGCGGAAAGATGATGCCACCGAGGCGGACACCCTTGGATTTGGGTTTGGGAATGGACACGAAGTCGCCACCGGTGCCGATGTGGCCGCTGGCTTCGTCGCGGCAGGCAGCGCGAACCTGGTAGGGGCCGGGCTTCTTGACCGGCAGCAAGGTCGTATAGATGAGGCCGTATTTCCGCGCGCGCTCGTACCCATCCTCATTCAAGTCAATACGGCGCATCTGGTCTATGCCGCCTTCCAATGTCCCGCCGGTGGCGTTAAATGCGCGCAAAACGACGTGTAGCACGCCTGTCCGATGGACGGGAGGACCGGCGAACACAACGTCTCTGCCATCGATATACAAAGTGGCGCGGAGAAAGTAGTCGTTCTTCTCGCTAAGATAACTGGTCTCGACGTCCATGCTGATCTCCGATGCCTGAAAGGGTGAGTCGAGCGAGTTCATCAATTGCAGTTCAGGAGTCGCCGCCTCCTGTATTTCCTCGTCCGCCGCGCCGAAGAAGCCGGAATGGGAACGGACCTTGAGGCCCGGCCGCAGCACCCGGATCTTGAGTGAATGGAAGACCTGGTGGCCCATGTTGTCCAACTGCATGGCGTCCGACGGAGGTTGGAACGCGAGCGAGTAGTAGGCGCGCTGGTCCGCCATGATGCGCGACAGACCATCGTCAATGCGATTCGATTCGGTGACCATAAAACCGCCGGTTTCGCCGGCGAGGAAGAGGGCGCCCCACTGCTTCTCGGCGTACTCATTGCGCCGGGGCTGGGTCGCCTGCCAAACCCAATCGCTGCCGTTGAGGGCGGGGTCGGGAGAACTGCCCATTCGGGGGCTGGCTGCGGGGTCGTCGGCCCCTCCGGGGGGCGAGACGTGATCGGACGCTAAGGCCACCAAGGATGACAGCCCACGCGTGTCGATCGCGTAGAGCACGACGCCTGCGCGCACCGATTCGTCAATCACCCGGCGCAAGCTGGGATAGATGGGGCCGCCCATCCCGGTGCCGTTTTCCGGGCTTCCGGTCATTCGGTTCATCTCGTCCGGGCTCGACAAACGCAACGCGTCAGCGAGCAGGATGAGAGACTTTCGCCCCGGCAGACCGGTCATGCCCCGCAGCACGTTCAACAGAGAAACCGTCGTTGCGAGGGTAGCGCCGTCAACGCTGGCGATCGCATCGGGTTGATTGAGATAGCCTGGCGGCTTGGACGGATCGCCGATGGCGTCGTACCCTGACGCGCCGCCAATGCCAATTGCATTGGGCGTCCAGCGCACCAGGTCGACGGCGGCCAGTAGCCGATTTTTGTCGGGCGTGAAATCCTGCAGCGCGCCCAGTCCGGCGCTGGAGCGGACGATGGCGACGAGATCCCCCGGCTGCATCTGCTCCTTGACGAACTTCGTCAGTCCGGCGCGAATGCCGGGCATACTCTCGAAGGAGGTTAGCAGATCGCCGACGAACAAGACGATGGTGCGGCGAACCTGCTCGCGCCTGATGGAACCGGCTGGCATCGCGGGCTTAGCTATCGTGGTTTTCGACTGCGTTGGCGGCGCCTCCGGTGCTGCCTGTGATTCCGTGGTTTGCGGCTGTGCAGCCAGAGGCACGTAGTTGCAGTACTTGAGCTGTTGCGGCTTTCCGTCTAGCAGCACGGTGAAGTCACTGGCCTTGAGATCGGCAATGGGATTGCCTTTGGCGTCTGTGACGGTGGCGTCGACCTGGACCAGGTCCACCGTGACGCGGAGGCGATAGTCCTTTTGCGCGGCAACCGGCAGGATGACCAGTGCGGCGAGGATGAGCGACCATCGAAGTAGAAACTTCAAGGAGCGCCTCAATGATGTTTCCCGATCGCACGATATCACAGAGTTGGACGGCAGATCTGTTAGTGCAGCGCTGCGCTCAGCAAAACGAAAGATGCCCGCTCCGAAGAGCGGGCATCCCGGTGAACAAGTTGACAGCCGGCTTTTCCGCTGAGCTCAGGCAAGGTCGAAGCGATCAAGGTTCATCACCTTGTTCCAGGCCGCCACGAAGTCCATCACAAACGCCTCTTTCGAGTCGTCACACGCGTAGACTTCCGCGAGGGCTCGGAGCTGGGAGTTGGAACCGAAGACCAGATCAACGACCGTGCCCGTCCACTTGAGCTCGCCCGTCCCCTGATCGCGCCCCTCCAACACGCCTTCAGACGCGGCAGACTTCTGCCACTTGGTGTTCATGTCGAGCAGGTTGACAAAGAAATCATTCGTCAACGTCTCGGGCCGCTTGGTGAAGACACCGTGTTGGGACTGCCCGAAGTTAGTGTTCAGCGCGCGCATGCCACCAATCAGAACCGTCATCTCGGGAGCGGTCAGGGTCAACAGGTTCGCTCGATCCAGCAGCAGCTCAGCCGCCGATTCCTCGTGTCCTTTCCTGAGATAGTTGCGGAAGCCGTCCGCGGCTGGCTCGAGTACGGCGAACGAATGCACATCGGTCTGCTCCTGCGACGCGTCGGTGCGCCCCGGGGAGAAGGGAATCTTCACGTCGTGGCCGGCCTTCTTCGCAGCTGCCTCAATGGCTGCATCGCCGCCCAGAACGATCAGGTCGGCGAGCGAGACCTTCTTACTGCCGGACTGCGCGCCGTTGAAATCCTTCTGGATTGCCTCCAGCGTCGGAAGAACCTTCGCCAACTCGGCCGGCTGGTTGACTTCCCAATCCTTTTGCGGGGCAAGGCGAATGCGCGCGCCGTTAGCACCGCCGCGCTTGTCGCTGCCGCGGAAAGTCGAAGCCGACTCCCAGGCTGTCGTGACCAGTTGGGAGATGGAGAGTCCGGATGCGAGGATCTTGGCTTTCAGTGCAGCAACATCCTGCTCCCCGATCAATTCATGATCCACCGCGGGAACGGGGTCCTGCCACAGCAGAGGCTCCGCCGGAACGAGTGGGCCAAGGTACCGCGAAACAGGCCCCATGTCGCGGTGCGTCAGCTTGAACCAAGCCCTGGCGAAGGCGTCCGCGAATTCCTGCGGGTTCTCGTGGTAGTGCTTCGAAATCTTTGCGTAGATCGGGTCCACCTTCAGTGAGAGGTCCGTCGTGAACATTATCGGAGCATGCTTCTTCGACGGATCGTGGGCATCCGGCACGGTTCCTGCTGCCGATGCGTCTTTGGGCGTCCATTGATTGGCACCGGCGGGACTCTTCGTGAGTTCCCATTCGTAGCCAAGCAGGTTGTCGAAGTAGTTGTTGTCCCACTTCACCGGGTTGGTGGTCCATGCGCCCTCCAACCCGCTGGTGATCGCGTGGGCGCCGTTGCCGTTGCCAAAGGTGTTCTTCCAGCCGAAGCCTTGGTCCTCGATGCCTGCACCCTCGGGTTCGGGACCGACATACTTGCCCGGATCGGCAGCGCCATGAGCCTTGCCGAACGTATGCCCGCCCGCAATGAGGGCAACCGTCTCCTCGTCATTCATCGCCATTCTGGCGAAGGTCTCTCTGATATCCCGTGCCGCAGCGACTGGATCCGGCTTTCCGTTGGGGCCTTCCGGGTTCACGTAAATCAGGCCCATCTGAACAGCGCCGAGAGGATTGTCGAGCTCACGGTCGCCTCTGTAGCGTTCATCACCCAACCACTTGCTCTCAGGTCCCCAGAAAATGTCTTCTTCCGGCTCCCAGATGTCCTCGCGTCCGCCGCCGAAACCGAAGGTCCTGAGTCCCATGGATTCCAGTGCGACGTTACCGGTGAGTATCATGAGGTCGGCCCAGGAGAGTTTCCGGCCGTACTTTTGCTTGATCGGCCAGAGCAACCTGCGTGCCTTGTCGAGGCTCACGTTGTCCGGCCAGCTGTTGAGGGGTGCAAACCGCTGTGCTCCGGCACCCGCGCCGCCTCGGCCATCAGCAATACGGTACGTGCCTGCACTATGCCACGCCATACGAATGAAGAGCGGCCCATAGTGGCCGTAGTCCGCGGGCCACCAATCCTGCGATGTCGTCATCAAGGCATGCAAGTCCTTGATCACGGCATCCAAGTCAAGGGTCTTGAACTCCTCGGCGTAGTTGAAAGCCTCGCCCATGGGGTCGGACAGCGGGGAGTGTTGGTGCAAAATCTTCAGGTTCAGTTGATTGGGCCACCATTCCGCATTGGTTGGGGCCCCGCCTATTGTGTGTTTGCGAACGCCGTCCGAGAACGGGCACTTTGCTTCGCCTGCCAACTGTTGCTCCTGCTCGGTAGGAAAAGGCGGCGGAGCTGCCGGTGTCTGTGTTTGATCCATTTGTTTAACTTCCTTTCGAATTAGTGAAAAAACTGCCAAACGACGAACCTATCCTTGCTTACCCATTCGCGTTATGGGCGGAGGCGCGCCGGGGAGCGCACTTCGCGCAGAGCCCGCGGAAAATGAGTTCGCATTCGCGAACGACTCGCTTGCCGAGCGAGCCCAAGGCCGGTCTGGGGACGTCGTACCACTCAATGTCCTCAACCTTGCCGCAGCGGTCGCAGATAAAGTGGTGATGCCGCATGCCTTTCGCGTCGAATCGCGCGGCGCGGCCCTCGATGGCCACTTCACGTACCAAACCCGCCTGAACCAAATCCCGCAGATTGTTGTAAGTCGTCGCCCTTGAAGAGCGGGGATCCACGCGATTCACGGCTTCGAAGATTTCCGCAGCTGTGGCATGCCTGTTGTGTTCCATCAGGAATGCCATCACGGCGTGGCGCTGCGGAGTGCACCGCAGCCCGCTGCCCTCCAACGACCGTTTAATCGCCTCGGCATCCATTAAGAACTTAGATTATATCTAATGTGAGATTTTGTCGAGGGGCATGCTTTGAAAGACCGGGGGCGGCCACCGGCGCGTGCGGCATTTGGGAGGTGGATGCGGAGCGCTGGTGCGGGACGGCCAAGAGAGTAGGGAAGTCTAGGGACAAGGGCTGGCGCGACCACTGCCCTGCATTCAGTTTTGTCCGCAGTCTGTCATACGAATTGGTTTGGGGTCGCCGTCGTCGCCGTAGTGGGCGATGTAGCAGTCGGACTGATGGTACTTGGAACCGTCGAATCGATAGACGAGATAGAAACCTTCCCGCGCGCTCTGGTGGCCGTTGGTCACAAGATCGGGCAACCCGTGGCTGGTTTCGTTTCGTAGAATCAATCCCCAAACTTTGCTTTCCAGCACCAGGGTCACAGCTGTGCCTCGGCGTAGGAAAACCCAAATCGGGCAGTTTCCGGTTGCCCCGCATCGCAACTCACCAGGCGCACCTTCCAGCACGAAGAAAGACGCTCGGTCACCCGCCACGTGCATCCCTAAGGAGGTCTTTTCGAGTTGACGCTTTGCCTCGGGCAGTTCCTCCGACGAGTAGGAATCGGTAAATGTTTTGTCAGCCAGCGCCGCGAGGATGTCCGCGTGCTGCGGTTTCGTTAAAAGCGCTTTTTCGAGGGTCGTTTCTAGGCGCGGCCGTAACTCGGCTGCTTTGAAGCCAACTTTCCAGTCGTCGCGGACTCTTTGGCCGATCACACATCCCTGGATCAGCACGAGAGCGATTCCGATCTTAAGCGCGTGGGAACTCATGAAGTTCTACAGTTGAACCACAATGCCGCGTCTAGCTTACCAACGCGCGAGTTGCCTAACCTGGCTCTGGCGGAAGTCGTTCAGTTCGTAGAGACGGGTAGCGACTCGTTGTGCTTTCGCAGAAACCATAGATGCCGGTTGTAGCCAGCGCGACGACGGCCATCGCGACAGAGATACGCGGGTCCCACATCGCGCTGAAGAGCACGAGTACTGCTGCAAAACTCGCGAAGGTGCCTTCCGTTCTGGCATTCACGGCGGTCTCCTATTTTAATAGTGGCTGCCGAAATGCGATCACCAGGAGCCACCCTCTTAGCGCTCGGCCAACAGCGATTTGATGTTGGCCTCGACGTCGTTCCTGTCAACGATACCCGCACGATAAGCGGCGGCCACGCGACCATGCCGGTCGATCAGGAACGTGTCGGGCATGTTCTCAATGCCGCATCGTTTTGCGAAGGCATCGTTCCCCAGCACGATGCGGTAAGGGATCGGGTGCTCGGCGAGAAAGGGCTTTAGGGCCTTCCATCCGTCGTCATCCAGCGACGCGCCAACAACCTGGAGACCCTGAGGGGCATAGGTCTTGTAGAAGGCGGCAAACCAGGGAATCTCCTCTTTGCATCCGGTGCACCAGGTCGCCCAGAAATCGAGCAACAGGACTTTGCCGCGGTAGTCCGCCAGCGTCGCGGTTTTGCCAGCAGCATCTTGCAACGAGAATTCGGGTGCGGGCTTGCGAGCTTGAGGTGGCTCCAAGGCCGCACGGATGGTGGCTTGGTCGGCGGCGGCGATTGTGCCCGCCAATCCTAATAAACAAGCAAATGTCGATTTAACGCTGATCATAAAGTGAGGGCCTAAGGATTCGGAGAACCTGCATTGATCGGCAACGGTTCAGCGGGCAGTTCAGAATCGGGATAGCCGTGAACCAACTTGAGAGTTCGTTCCCACCGTGTTCGCGCGAAAAAGTGTTCGCCCAGATCGATCATGTGAGTGAAGAAGGAATCAGACGACCCACCGACCAATTCCTCAGTTGTCGCCCGGTACGACCAGTAGATTAAGAACGGCTTGCCGATGATGTTCTCGCGCGGCACAAAGCCCCAATAGCGGCTATCCGCTGAATTATCGCGGTTATCTCCCATCGCAAAGTAATTGCCCGCCGGTACGACGACTTCGCCGGCGATGACATTCTGTCTGAGCATCACCCGCTGGCGCTCTTGAGCCAGTTCTTCTTTCACAGGGCGGCAACACGGATTCGGGAAATTGTCGAAAGCCGGGTCATAGGCGTACTTGTGAAATACGTACGGCTCGTTGAGGCGGATCCCGTTTCTGTAAGCAACACCTTTGACGATTTTCAGGCGATCGCCTGGCATCCCGATGAGGCGCTTGACTAAAGTCTCATTTATGTCGGGCGGGTAGCGGAAGACAATGATGTCGCCGTGCTTTGGCTCTTCATACGGCAAGACATACTTCGCGATGCTGCCGGCTGGTGCATAGGCGAGCTTATCGACCAAGAGGTGGTCGCCCACCAGCAAGTTGTCCTGCATCGATCCCGTCGGAATCACGAAGGCCTGTGCCAGGGTGGTTGTCCCGAAGAGGAGGAAGAGCACGGTGAGGGTGCACTCGGCGATGGTGTGCCGTTTGCTGTCGACTGAAATCTTAGGGACCGTCTTGGGAGTCATTCGGTTTCGCGGCATCTAATTCTTCCCAGGTTAGCGTGAACAATTCGTGTCGACGAAAGCCGCTCGAGAAACCAGCTTCCCGCGGCCGACCTTGCTGTGGGATTCGCTGGATAAGGGATTCGCGCGAACAAGAATATTGGAATCGAGAACGATCTTCACGACTGCCAGGTGCGATGAGGCCGAACGTGGTCGAGGGCTTCCTGAAGCGCTTCCTCCATCTGCTCGGGCGTCGTATCCGGAGCAACCTGAGCTGCCATGTGATCGAGATGTTGGCTAAGATTCTCAGTGTTCCGAGCACGCTGCCGTTCAAGCACGCTTTCAACGATATTGGACAGGTAGTCTTTCGCTGGTATTCGAGCGGCGCGCGCCTGTGCTTCGAGTACGGCGGCGTTTTGCTCGGAGAGGTCGATAGTCAAATTCATGGCGACCCTCTTCCCAGAGCACCCCGGGGTCGCTTGACCGCGACGAAATGGCCTAAGATTCTTGCGGTTGCCCGTAATACGCGGTTGTCCCATGTTTGCGGAAGAAATGTTTATCGCGCAACGTATCGGAAAGTGCGGCGGCATCCGCGTTGATCGTGAAGGTGATGAAGGCTAGATGCGCCAGTTCTTCGACGATGACGGCCATGTGCGCCGCTTCCTCGGGTGTCTGTCCCCAGCAGAACGGGGCGTGGCCTGCCACCAATACCGCCGGCGTTTCAAGTGGACTCAGGTGAGCGAAACGGCGAATAATGGCGTGGCCTGTGTTCAGCTCATACTCAGATCGGATCTCGTCCGGCGACATGTGTTCCGTGACGGGAATGGCGCCGCGGATGTAGTCGGCATGCGTGGTGCCGAGGCAAGGAATCTCGCGCTGTGCCTGTGCCCAGGCGGTGGCATAGCGCGAGTGGGTATGAACCACCCCTCCGATGCCATCGAAGGCGCGGTAGAGCGCCAGGTGAGTGGCAAGGTCGGAGGAAGGACGTAGCGTGCCTTCAACAAGCTTGCCATTCACGTCCGTGATCACCATGTCTTCCGGCTTGAGATCGGCGTAAGGCACGCCGCTTGGCTTGATGGCGACCAAGCCGCTACTTCGGTCGTAGCCGCTGGCGTTGCCGAACGTATACAAGACCAGGCCTCGGCGGACGATCTCAAGATTTGCTTCCAGGACTTCCTCACGAAGTTGCTTAAGGTTCATGGGTGTGCTCGGACGCTGGCG
>JBAUOG010000225.1:0-2503 GCA_049579625.1 Bryobacteraceae bacterium | reverse complement strand
AATCTGTCTGATCACCGCCCCCGTATCGACCGACTACGAGGACTCAGAGCAAGCGCTCAGCCGCCAAGTGCAAGCGGCCGCGCGGGCGCCAAAGCTCGGGGTCCTCGCGCTCGCGAGCGCGCAGGAGCGCGCGGGGATGCGGGCGCGCGTTTTCGACCTGGACGATGCGTACGCCGCCTATTTGACCGACGACCGTAATGGTGGCCTTGAGGGATTCCCGGCCTGGGTGGGCGGCAAGATAGTCTCATCCGGCGCCCGCCTGTTCGGTTTCAGCTCCATCTGCAGTAGCTACCCCGTCACGATACGCATTGCGGAGATCGTCAAACGCCAGGCTCACGGTTGCACGATCCTCCTGGGGGGTCCGCAGGCTTCCGTGACAGATATGGCAACTCTCTCCGCCTTTCCCTTTGTCGACTTCATTCTTCGCGGTGAGGCGGATCTGTCGCTGCCGGCCTTCGTCAAACAATGGAGCGGAGAGCGCCGCTTCTCCGAGGTTGCCGGACTGACATGGCGGTCTCCCTTCGGTCCTCAAAGGAACTCGGACGCCCCGGTAATCGCGAATCTCGACGATCTGCCGCTGCCTGCCTTCCATTTGTGCCCGAACGTCAGGGAATCCCCATATGCCTTTCTGGAGTTAGGCCGAGGTTGCCCGTTCGCCTGCACTTTCTGCTCCACCAACGACTTCTTCAGGCGCAAGTTCCGCGTTAAATCTCCGAGGCAAGTCCTGGCCGAGATGCGGCAAGTCGCCTCGGAGTATGGCTTCCTGACCTTCAATCTGGTGCATGATATGTTCACTGTGGACCGCCGAAAGGTCGTGGCGTTCTGCGATGCGCTGATCGAAGCCGGCGAGGGCTTCCGGTGGTCTTGCAGCGCACGAACGGACTGCATCGATCGGGACCTTCTCGAACGAATGGCACGGGCCGGGTGTATCAGTGTCTTTTTCGGCGTGGAGACCGGATCGCCGCGGATGCAGCGAATCATCGACAAGAATCTGGATCTTGCGGAAGCCCGCGTCGCCGTTGAAACTGCCGAGCGCCTTGGCATGGAGACCACGGTTTCCTTGATCACCGGTTTCCCCGAAGAATCAGAAGACGACATGCGAGAGACCGTAGGGGTGTTTATGCACTCGCTGAGTCATGCGCATTCGCTACCGCAGCTGAACATCCTGGCCCCGTTATCCGGAACGCCGATCCACCAGCAATATAAAGACCAGATAGTCCTGGGCGATCTCAGCTCCCAACTGTCGTATCCTGGGCGGAGTCAAAGCGATGCCGACCGCGCGCTGGTTCGCGACCATCCAGAGATCTTTCCGAATTTCTACTTACTACCCACTCCGGGTCTGGATCGCGCGATGCTGCAGGAACTCGCCGAGTTCCTACCGATGTGCCGCAGGAAGGTGCGTTGGCTGTTGGTCGCCTTGCATCAGCGGTGTTCTGACATTCTACAGTTCTTTCACGCCTGGCGCCAACATCGCATCGCGCTCCATCCGGACATGGGCGGCGGTAGCCTTCGGCTTTACTACGTTCGCGATACTTCCAAACACGAGCTGGTGGCCTTCTTGCGCGAGCGTCTGGCGGAG
The DNA here is from genome assembly GCA_049579625.1 of Bryobacteraceae bacterium. Taxonomy (GTDB): domain Bacteria; phylum Acidobacteriota; class Terriglobia; order Bryobacterales; family Bryobacteraceae; genus CAJCIT01. The sequence goes on along the minus strand of JBAUOG010000225.1, from coordinate 924 downwards.
TTCGACAACGCGGCGGTCGAAGCTCTTGTGACTTATCAGGAAGTGCTCAGTCGCGCCGTGGATTGCGCTCCCGCCCAACCGGCGGGGCCCGCAGTCTCCGGCAGGGTGCGTGGTTCCAGCCTTCCCGTTCGCGCCTCCGGCCTTCACGTGATCGAGCTCAACTTCGATATCCAGAACGTCGTCGATTCGCTGAAGGGGAACGCGCCGCTCTCTTCCACCCCGATCCGCAAGTACTATCGAACCGCGAGTGTCCCGCCCGAAGATGTCTGCCTGCTTGAGGTTACACCCTTAGTTGGCCGTTCCCTTCTGCTCTGTGACGGAACGCGCACGGTGGAGGACTTCGAAGCCCAGGCCGCACTCTTGTTTGAATGCCGCGAAGACTTGCGACGTTATGCGGCACGACGCCTCCTGAAGCAGCTCCGAGACGAAGGGTTGATTGAGATTTACAGGCGTAAGCCACGGATCGACTCCGCGTCCACGACCCGGCGACAACGGCGGCCACAGATTGCGCGGGAGAGGCTTAAGCGGAGCGCATGAAGTGGTATTAGTTATTAGGTCTATCATCGGATCTGGCCATGGCCATACGGGTCCAGCGCTCTGCCGGTTGAAGGTTAAGAATTCTCCCAAGCACCGGCGACTCAAAAAGGCACGCGTTATTCAACCCGTTCGTGCAGCATTAACTCAGAGTGGCCGGCAAAGTGCCGCAGGCACTGCCAAGTCGAGCCACAAAACGGACGGGACGGTTCGGCCGGGCACTCCTCAATCCATCTTCAAGGTCACTCCTCATCGTCGCAGGCTTGGCTAACTAACCCGAGGCACTCGGCCTACGCGTCTGCGCGAGGTTTTGTTTGCCTCCCTCCCGTTGCCCCAATTGCAAAACCTGGCGGACTGTTCCCAGTTCCTGCGCTTACCTGAATGTCGAGC
>JBAUOG010000224.1:0-2456 GCA_049579625.1 Bryobacteraceae bacterium | reverse complement strand
GCTTCCGATACGGTCCTAGGCAATATCGGTAGCCATGTGGACATTACCTCGGGGCGGCGAAGGCATCAAGGAGAAGGTTGGAAATCGGCAAAAATCTGTACTGGGTCTCATGCATCATGAACCGACTCGCGGGCGCGCCGAAATCGAGTAGAATTGTGATCGGTTCGCCCGTTTCGTTAGGCAACGTGTTCGATCGAACGAGGAGGATTTATGTCCGTTCTGTCGCAAACGCAGAGTGCCGCTCAGCCCTTGACAGATCGGTACGAATGCACCTTCGTGGTGAGCCTCGACCCGTCCCAAGGAGACTTCACGTCACTACAGGCCGCACTCGATGCGCTGCCTTCTACCGGTGGGAAGGTTTTCGTGAAAGCGGGGGTCTATCCCCTCGATCCAACCGCTGGTGGGATTCGAATTACGGCTGGGAATGTTCACGTCCAAGGCGAAGGAATGGGTATCACAGTCTTCCTCGCGGATAGCGCAATGACCGGGAACACGCCGGCCCTGGAGGCTTTTAGTTCGGCCTCCGACGGTAGTCCGCGAGCACTCGTCGCCGATACGGTGAGGGGAGACACGTCGATCCAAGTGTCCCCCGCCGATGCGTCGACGTTCGTCGCCGGCGACTATGTTCTCTTGTTCTCCAACAAGCAAGTAGACACGGAGCAATCCGCCAAGCATGCAGGTGAGGTAAAGCAGATTGTGGCCGTGGACCCAAATGCCGGAGTCCTCCAGACAGACGATCAAATCTTTGACGCTTATACACAAGCGGATGCGGCGCAGGTGGTACGCATCACGATGCTCAAGAACATCACACTGGCCGACTTTTCAATCACCACCAGCGCTCCGTCCTCGACCCTCAAAGCAGGCTTTACGCATTTCCGATTTGTCGAGAACCTCCAGATCGAGCGGGTCGAAGTACACGACGCTTATTTCACCGGCATTCAGGTGCAGTCCGTCCGGAACTCCACCATTGCGGCCTGCTACATCCATCACATTAAAGACGTCGTATCTGTCAATCCGCCGAACCCCGCCAATGAGCGATATGGCATCGCCGTTGGCGGGGCTTCGCAGAACGTTACTATCAGTGGCTGCCGCTTCTCCCATACGCGGCACGCCGTGACGACGGGAGGAAGCAGCGGAACCAACCAAAACGGTGTCCAGCGAAATATCGTGGTGGCGAACTGCACTTCGATGCTTACCGACACGGCGCATTTCGATACGCACCAGCCGGCAGAAAACGTTACCTTTATTGGCTGTGTGGCCGATGGCGGCATACCGGCTTCGCCTACGGATTCCGGAGCTTATGGATTTCAAGCACGCGCTCGAAATTGCTCGATTATCGGGTGTTCCGTTTTGCAAGCCATCGGCAGGGGCATCATGATCTTCGGACCGGTTTCGGGCGGTGCCGTCCTTAGTGGCAACATGATTGCCAACGTTAAGGCCATCCCGGGAAACAAGGCGGGGACGGGGATCTATTTTGATTCAGCGGGAACGTCTAATCATTCGATAACCGGCAACGTCATTAAGAATTGCGAAGGGTCTGGTATCGCAAACGGAGGATCGAACCACGATCTGGTTATTACCGGGAACGTCATCCAGAATTCGAATACCATTGTCCCTGGAGCCGCAATTGAATTGACGAATGCAGCGCGCGTTCTCATTTCTGGCAACAACATCATCGCCGGATCGCCTGGGCCGGCCGTCGCCATGCGCGGAAACTCCGAAGACTGGCGGCTCTCCGGGAATCACTTCAGCGCAGACGGCGGCGTCGAACTGACAGGCGTCGGCACAGTGGTGGTGCATAATTTCGGCTACAACCCGGTCGGCAGCGTTGTCAATCCGTGGCCCTTGAATAACAGCGACCTGACTAATGCTGTTGCGGCCGGGGCGTCCACGCCAGAAAGCGGCACTGCCTATACGGTCCGCCACACTCCGAAAACCGTTTCTGTTACGGGAGGTGATGTTTCGCAGATCCTCATCAACGGCGTGGATGCTGGTTCGACGGGTGGCACCTTTAAGCTCGGCGTGGGAGAAACGATCGCCATCAGCTACGGCAGTTCAGCTCCCACCGCATCGATTTTCACGGAATAGGTAGAGGAACGGGTCGCAGCGCAATGCTCCGGACACATCTCATCAAAGAGGCTCGCTTCGCCGGCAGACAATGCCCTCGCCGGCGCGTTGCTCAATGTGATTGTCCCCCCCGGGACAGAGGCAATCCGTTTGCGATCAGCAATCTGCTGGGATCCTTTCCGTTGTTAACCCAGAACCGGGCAAGACCGTAGAAGTGCCCCATGACCCCGGAATTCTCGTTGTGGGACGCGCCTAAACCCGCCGCTTCAGGCCGCTGCGCAGGTTAGAATCGGGACGATATCCAGCATTGAACGAAGCCGCGCGAGCGCGACAGACGCTTCGCGTGGCTCAGAACTGGGGCGGGTTTCGTAGCAAATCAGCAACTGCCT
>JBAUOG010000223.1:0-2430 GCA_049579625.1 Bryobacteraceae bacterium | reverse complement strand
AGGCTGACCATGTTGGGCGTGATCGGAAAACGAATGATCTGCCGACTGATCGGGATCGATATCCTGCGATTTAGCCTGGCAAAGATTCCGTCTGTCGGCTTGACGAGCCACCGGTCCAGTTTCTGCTCAGCTGACAGGAGGTCTTGCTCGTTCGAGATCCGCTGCCACACGTCTTCCTGCACGGGCTCACGCTCGACCGAGCACCTTGAAAGGAGCCAAGCATGCAGGTCCTCGATGGAGCTGATGTTCGGCGGACTGTGCTTAGCAAGTTCCGCCGCAACATCTCGGGAAATTGCAAAGATGCCGACGGGCTGCCCACCGCTCGTCAGCGCCAGAGCACCGGACGCCTCACTCCATTCGCCTGCTCGTCGATGTAACGACGGGTGGTACGTTCTGTCCCCGGCAATCAACACCAGAGGTCCCCGAGTTTCGCCCGCGAGTTGCCCCAATAACGAAGAGAGAGACATTTCCCCGGTGCTGAGCTGAATCCATTCGACAGATTCAGGAACACGCCTGGTGCTCTGCAACTCACGCTGCACCACCGGCCTCGTCACCTGATCTACCGCGACCACGATTCGGGTAGCACCAGCCTTTCGTGCCCCCAGAATCACCCGGAGCAAAACAGGGAGAGCGCCAACCGTGGGAGGCCGCGACCCGAAACTGCCGTCGCCCTTTCGGCTGTCAGCGAGAATTACCGCAACGTGCCCACGACCAGCGGCCTCGCTCTTATCCTGGGTTTCAGCTAGCCCTGTTTGGTTTCTTGGAGCTTGAAGGTCGGACTGAGTGCTTTCAAAGTTGCTGCGTTTCGTCGACCTGGAGAGTATGGCCAGGCAGAGGCCCCCGACGGCCGCCCAGAAGATCGCTCGAAAGCGTCGAGTCAGTCCGAGAGTCAAGCCGGCGGCTCCACTGAGGCCGAGCATCTTTGCGACAAGCATAGTTCCTCCTTCATACGTTCCAATGTTTCCTGGATTCAATAGGCCTACGATATTGACCATCTTGGTCCAAGCTTCGGTTGCTAATGCAGCGACGAAGCTGATCTTGGCGCCCAAGAGCCACAGAATCACAAACACTTCAAGAATCGCCGCGAGGTGGCACGCCAGGTTCAGCGCGAAGCTGGCCCAAAACGCTCGGGGCGTTTGGTGATAAAAGTCAAACAGCTTGCTTTCAATCGAATGAATCAATGATCGCTTGCGCTCCATCCAGCCTCTAAAATGCGGCACACGACTCAGCAGCCTTGTGGACCAAGAGAACACCGGCCAACGTCGGTGCGCCGCGAGCGCTGTTACGAGGATGACGACGAGAAGCAAGAACGCAGACAAGCCAGCGTACCGTGAGAGGTTAGGAGATAGCGGCAAGACCGCCAGCATAGCTATCAATCCGATTGCGCTTACCAGCGCGGCCGTAAGAACGAAAAGAGCGCGGTCTAGTGCTACCGACGCAATGCCGCTGGCGAGCGGCATTGTCGGACTCATAAGTGATACCCGCAGAGTTTCCCCCGAGACCTGTCCCAGAACGCCAAACTGTCCCACTGCTTCCGACGACAGCCGCAGTCCGAGCATTCGCCGAAATGAGACTTGATGCCTTTCATCGAGTAGCGTGATCCGCCACGCCCAAGTCTTCACCAGGTGCGAGACTCCGCCCAGAGCAAGGACCAGTATCAGCCCCCAACCTAGGGTCGCTACGCTTTCAAGGAGTGCCGAAGGCCCAGCTCGACGGACCAGATTTGCCAGAAGCAAAGCCCCAAACAGCCCTGCCAGCAGCCGCAGCCGCGCTCCCGTCACGCTCCTACGCACATAGCCTCTCTTGGGCCGGCAGGTGGCCCAAACGTCCTTCGAAAACGCATTCTGCGTGCGCTAGCGCTTCGGGAGTATCGAGATCTTGCCAGCGGGCGTCGCCAATCTCCAAACCACGTAGCCGTCGTTCTCGCGCCAGTTGCATCATGCCATCGGAAAGTGAGCAGTTCCCATCCTTCATTGCTGATTCGAGCCTGTCAAACAGTGCCGGGCTGCATAGGAACATGCCCGTATCCAGTGCGTCATATTCCGCGATCTCCTTGCCGATATCGACGATATGATCTCCCTCGCGCCGAACCTTCGTCGCATCATCCAAGTCAAAAACTCCGTCGACGTTCGGATCCACGGCGAGAATGTCCTCACCTTTCGCGAGCCGCTGCTCCAGCAATACCTCCGCCGTTTCTGTCTCAAAGAGATGATCAGCCATCAGTAACATGAAGTTTTCGCGGATTTCATCTCTGGCTTTTAGCACAGAGATGCCGTTTTGCTTGTGATAATCCGGATTTTCCACCCATGTCACTGAGAGGTTTGCTAGCCATCGACTCTCAAGCCAGGTACGTATCAGATCGGAGCGATACCCGACTACAATCACGAACCTCTCAATACCGGCTTCATAGGCTCTGCCCATTACGTGTTC
>JBAUOG010000222.1:0-6019 GCA_049579625.1 Bryobacteraceae bacterium | reverse complement strand
CCTGCGTTAGTGACGTCGGCTTCAGGCCTTTCCGACGCGAAAATGAACCCCAGGTCAACCAACTCGCGGAATGGAAACCTCGAAGGTCGTCCCCCTCCGCGACTCGCTACGGACCGAGATCTTCCCGCCGTGTTCGTCCACAATCTTGGCGACCAGCGCCAGTCCTAGTCCCACGCCGTTTGGCTTCGTCGTAAAGAACGGATTGAAGACACTCTCCATATGCTGTACGTCGATGCCATGTCCTTCGTCGGCCACCTGAATCAACACTTGGTCGGCTCTAGGGCGAACACGGACGATAACGGTTTGGCCGGGCTGACTGGCCTGGATCGCATTCTGCACCAGATTCTGCACAGCCAGCGGCAAGAGATCCGGATCGAACGAAAACTTGAGCGGACCTTCCGGCGCCTCCAGGGTTAACGCCACACCATGATTCTGCGCGACTCCCTCGCTCTGACGGACCACGTTATCGATAACGGGCAATAGATCCGCAACCTGGGGGTGGAGTTCCAGAGGCTTCGCGAAATCGAGGAAGCGGGAGATCAGCGCGTTCGTACGATCCACTTCGGAGGCGATGTTCCCCGCCATTTCGCCCATCACTTCCGGCTTTGCCTGTGTAGCTGGCTTCGTCATGAATTCGGCCGAGGCCTTGATCGTTCCCAAGGGATTTCGCAGCTCATGCGCCAAACCCGCCGTCAGCTGGCCCAATGCCGCCAGGCGTTCGCTCCTCCGCAACGACGCTTCCGCCCTTCGCAGGCTTCGCCCGGCCTCTTCCGTGCGCAGCATTTCTTCTCGCTTCGCCTTTGCCTGCTGGTAAACGAGGAACCCGACCACAGAGAGAAAGGTACAACGCAACGATAGGGTGTTTATGGCGTCGGCCGTGAGTTCAGATCCCTGCCAGTCAACGAACAGCAGAAATGACAGGTAGGAGGCGCAAGCCAGAGCGATAAACACGAACGTTCCAACCAGTTCGAGACTGGTGGCCGCCGAGATGATGGGCACGAACAGGATGGCGTAGTAGTTGGATTGAACACCGTCGGTAAAGCCAATCAGCAGATAGGCCAAAACAAGCTTGATGGCGCTCGCGGCGATTTGCCCCCGGTGGGACGATAGGGCTCGCACCTTCGGTTCGTCGACCTGAAATACCGCCATCACCAACAGAATGATGATGGCCGGGTAGTTCTTCTCGGTGTTGAAGACAGCCAGACCCGCGAAAAGTATCAGCCAGACCAGATCCTGGGCCCGGAAGAAAAATCGAGGGCGGTGGTCATTGATCGGGGGAGAAGCATCCACGAGGCTTATCTTACAGCCCGCTGTGACACAATAATTGAGAACCCTGAAGTTTTCATGAGCACTATTAACCCCGAAACGCAAGCTCTCGCCGAAACCGGCGCGGAGCAAGAAAACAACACATTTGCCGAGCTCCTCTCGGATTTTGAGCAACAGCACAGCTCCGAACGTTCCGAGTCGATCACGGGCACCATTGTTTCCGTAACCGCGGAAAACATCCTCATCGACATCGGCCGCAAGACGGAAGGCTCCCTATCGCTGGCTGCTTGGAAGGAGGCTCGTCAAGACGAAGAGCCCCAACGTGGCGGCACGATTCCAGTGAGTGTCGGACCTCGCGACGCGGAGGGTTACTACCAGCTTTCGACCATGAAGGTGGTCCGGCCTAAGGATTGGAGCGGACTTGAGGCTGCCTTTGCGGAGAAGAAAACCATTGCCGGTACCGTTGCCGAGCAAGTCAAGGGTGGTTTCCGTGTAGACATTGGTGTTCGAGCTTTCATGCCGGCCTCCCGCAGCGGTGTACGCGAAGCAGAAGAGATGCCGAAGTTAGTTGGCCAGGAGATTCAGTGCCGCATCACCAAGCTCGATGTGGCGAATGAAGATGTAGTTGTGGACCACCGCGTCATCCTTGAGGAAGAGCAGGCTCGGAAGCGGCAGGAAGCGTTTGCCACGCTGAAGGAAGGCGCCGTTGTTACGGGTCGAGTGCGCTCGGTCATGGATTTCGGCGCGTTTCTCGATCTGGGCGGCGTCGATGGATTGCTGCACATCATGGACATGTCGTGGTCGCGCATCGGCAAAGCCAGTGATGCCGTGAAGGTTGGCGACGAACTTCAAGTGAAAATCTTGAAGATCGATCCGGCCAGCCACAAGGTTTCGCTTGGGCTCAAGCAACTGCAGGAAGAGCCGTGGACTGTCGCTGCCAGAACGTTTGAGCAGGGTCAGCGTGTTTCGGGAACGGTGTCGCGCCTAACCGATTTCGGCGCTTTCGTGGAGCTTTTACCGGGTGTCGATGGACTCATCCACCTCTCTGAAATGTCTTGGGACAAGCGTGTCCGGAAGCCGGGCGACGTAGTGAAGGCGGGCGAACGGGTTGATGTAGTTGTGCTCCAGGTTAACCCTACCGAAAAGCGCATCAGCCTCGGCCTGAAGCAAACGCTCGGCGACCCCTGGGAATCCCTGCCAACGAGATTTCCGGTTGGGACGCAAATCGAGGGCCCCATCACAAACATCGCCAACTTCGGCGCTTTCGTCGACCTTGGCGAGGGGATCGAAGGCATGGTCCATATATCCGACATCACCAACGAGAAGCGCCTGGATCATCCGAAGGAGTTTCTTACCAAAGGCCAGACCGTGAAAGCAGTGGTGCTGGAACTGGATAAGGAGAAGCGTCGAATCCGTTTGGGAATGAAGCAACTGGAGCCGACTAACGTCGACCACTACATTGCCGAGCACCATGCCGGCGAGACCGTAAGTGGCCGCCTTGTGGAGGTCCACGGAACAAAGGCGAAAGTGGAGCTAGGCGAGGGAGTGATTGCCCAATGCAGCATCACCCCGGCCGCGTCGCAACCGGAAGCGAAGGCGGCCTCTGTTGCCTCCGATGTCAGCGCCCTCAGTGCCATGCTCTCAGCTAGATGGAAGGCGGGCTCGGCTGAGAATGCCCCCGGGAACGGTGCGCCACGCGCCGGCCAAGTGTGCAGCTTCCGAATCGCTCACATCGATCCTTCTAAGCGATTGATTCAACTGGAGTTGGCGAGTTAGGAGACCTCTAACGCCGCCCCTCTCGCCGTGGCGTTCCGCCTACAATTCCAGAGCCAGCAGGCGAGACGGAACTTCCTCTGGTCCGTCTACGTATGTAGTGGAAAGCAGAGCAGAAACAATAGACGCAATCGGTATCAGGACCCGCCGCGTGGCTGAGCGCAATGATGAGTCCGCGTTGATTCGCGCCGCGCAGGGTGGTGATGCGGACGCTTTTGAGCAGTTGGTGCGCTCCTACGACCAAAGCGTTCTTCGTCTGGCGATGAACCTGCTGCGGTCCCCTGAGGACGCGCGCGACGTCTATCAGGAAGCGTTCCTGCGCGTCTATCGCAACTTGCACGCGTTCCGCTTCGACTGCAGCTTCAGCACCTGGCTCTACCGGATCGTCTCGAACCTGTGCCTCGACCAGCTGCGGAAGCGGAAAGTGCGCAAAGAGGAACCGGCGTCGCTCGTTACCAGCGAAGGTCAATTGGATCGATTTGAGTTCGTGGCCGAAGAGCGCGCCGACGTTGATCCGCAGCGCCGCCTGATGAGCGCGCAGATCAATTCCAAGATTTCAGAAGTCTTGGGTAGCCTGACAGCACGCGAGCGGCTCGTATTTGAGATGCGGCACTATCAGGGAATGCGGCTTCGATCGATTGGAGAGGCCCTCGGTACCACCGAGGAAGCTGCTAAGAACTGCCTCTTCCGAGCAACACAAAAGATGCGGGCGGCTTTGGGGGACTTCGTATGACCTGCCAACAAGCTCAAGAATCTCTGTCTCTCTATCTCTATGGCGAGATGGATTTCGCGTTAGAAGAAGAGTTTGAACAACACACCGCGAAGTGCGCGCTGTGCGCGGACGCTTTGGCTCGTGAGCGAAAGTGGCACGCGGTGATGAATGATGCTCAGGCGAGCGTTCCTCTTGATCTGCTCTCGCAGTGCCGCCGTGAACTGTCTCGCGAGTTGCAGGAAGAAGCGCGGCATGCCCCCGGTCTGTGGGCCCGCCTGGTTGAATCCTTACGGCCCACCCGCTGGTCGATGCAACTCGCCTCGGCAGCGCTCCTCATTTGTCTTGGCTTTAGTGCGGCGTTCATACTGCAGCGCATGCAGTCTCCCGCTGCCGAGTTGACGTCCGCGTCGTCCGAAGTGACATCCAAGGTTCGATCCATCGGTGGCGGACCCAATGGCGAAGTGGAAATCGCGGTCGATGAAGTGCGCCCCCGCAAGATACATGGGCCGGCCAACGACCCCTCGGTTGTCCGTTATCTCATCGATGCGTCAAGGGATGCGGATGATCCAGGCCTAAGGGCGGAGTCGGTTGATTGGCTCAATAAGAGCGCCAGACCCGAGGTTCGCGACGCGTTGCTCTACTCGCTAGGACACGACCCGAATTCCGGCATACGCTCTAAAGCGCTCGAGGGGCTAGGCCGGTTTTCGAGCGATCAGATCTGCAAGCGTTCTCTGATGTCGGTACTTGAACATGACCAGGATCCTGCGGTCCGCGGTCAGGCGATCGACTTGCTTGTCCCGGGCCGCAACGCCATTATCCCCAGCCCGCAGATCGCCGGCAAACTGCAAGAAGTCATGGCGTCTGAGCCTGACAGTTACGTTCGCCAGCGAGCCCAGCACGCCCTTCAAGTGATGAACGCATCGTACGAAACCTACTAGCCCAGCCGTTTCGCCGACGCGCTACGCCCTTCCGGGACCGCCTCTTGTGACGTTCTGTGGAGGCCCTCGTCTAAGTCTATGGGGAGCGAAACTGATTCGAGGCGCGGGACTTCGGTCAGTTGCGTGCACGAAATTAAAAACCTGAAAACGTTGGGTGTTGAACTAGGCTTGTGGCCGTGGCGCGCCCATCGTGAGAGAGTATGAGTTTGATGCGCAAGTTGATCCTGATGTTCGCCGCCATCGCCGGGTTGGCAATTCCTCTGGCGGCGGCTCCATTTTTTGAGCAGGCGCCCGACGTCCACTCCGGGGGTGGCAGTTACCTGGGAGTGGGCATCATGGACATTGATGCCGGGCGGGCAAAAGTCCTAAAACTCGGCCAGGGGCACGGTGTCGAGGTGAGCCGGGTAGAAACAAACAGCCCAGCGGCGAAGGCGGGTATCCAGATTGGCGACGTCCTTCTGGAATTCAACGGCCAGCCCTTGGACGGTCCTCAGCAATTGGGACACCTGGTTCATGAAACGCCCCCCGGCAACAAAGTAAAGATTCTTGTGTGGCGAGCCGGTAAATCGGAAACCGTTTGGGCTGTCGTTGAGGCTCGCAAATACCGAACCCCGGATCTCACTCTGATGTGGCCGCCTCCGCCGGGCGCGATGACCCCTGATATGCCCGGGTCGCACCAGTCATGGCAGAGCCGGATGCTCGGCGTGGAATGCGAACCCGTTGCAAACCAATTGGCCGCGTACTTCGGCGTGAAGCAGGGGGTCCTGATTCGCTTCGTCATCAGCGGGACAGCAGCTGACCGGGCCGGTTTAAAGGCTGGAGACGTAGTGACCAAAGTCGGCGACCATCCGGTCGCAGAGCCCCGCGAAATCAGCGAGGCATTGCGAGATTACGTCGCCAAGAAGGTCGATGTTGCTGTCACTCGCGATCGCAGGGACGTCATCGTAAAAGTAACTTTCGAGGACACCGGCGGCCCCATGGCTCCGCAGCGGTAATCTACCCTAATAGACGCGTCATGTCCGGTGACGCGGCAAGGAGGTTGCTGCCATAGGATCGGAAGCTCTCTGTAGTGCCACGTGGGGTTCGCGAACCTCGAACGGCGATGCGCTGCTCGAAACGGAACACATTTTGTTCCGTGGCGAGTTTCGACGGTGGAGGCCGTGCTGCCGGCCTCACGGACATCAAGGTCGTCTCATTCTCGGTGACCCACACAGGCCGTAAATTCGTGCGGCCTAAGGCGGCTTCGCAAAATCCGACCTCTACGTGGCGCAGGCTGTTAATTAGCTAACCTGCTGAGCCGAGAGTCATCTCGGCTTTTTGCTGGGAAATG
>JBAUOG010000221.1:0-1534 GCA_049579625.1 Bryobacteraceae bacterium | reverse complement strand
CTGGCTGCCGGCCATACCCAACGGGGTTTCTGAATTCACGCAGGCCACGATCCGGTTCGCATTGGTTTGCGCCAGCAGGCCGAGGATGCCGGTGTTGTCAAAACTCCCTCCGTCGGAAAAGCCGCGTCTGGTGTTCTGCGGCTGGCTCACCTGCCCGAGCGGCCAGTAGTTGTATTGCGGCACCACCTCCGCCGCGTCAGAGTCGATCAACAACTGGAGGGCTGCCTTCAGCAGGCCGGCGGCCCAAGGGCTCAGGTGATATTTCCTGACAACTTCAGCCACCACATCATCGATGGCAACGTTGATGTAGTGGAGGAGGAGTTCAGCAAAGAACGCGCTGGAGCAGCCGGTAATGTCGCAAAGCGAATAGCACCGGCTGGCGTCCACCATTGCAGTCAGGGGACTCGGTCCAGCCCCCACCAAAGTGGAGGTGAAGGCGAACGATTCGACGCTTCCTCCCCCGACGATAGTCTTATCCGGACTCTCACCCGGAACGCCGGTCGCCTTGGCCGTCGCCTGAACAGGCACCTGGGGCGAGTCGGCTTCGCGGTAGTCCTCAATCAGATTGGTATTGACGATCAGCGTGGGCCGGTTGGCCTTCGTGGTATAGAAAGACGCCGGTGTCAGCGTGGGGTTTTCAGAGGTAATGTTCTGCTGGATGTAATCCGGCGAAAGGCTGAAAAAACGGTCGGGCAGCAAGAACGGGTCATTGGGAGAATAGGCGGCGTTGTAGAGTCCGAAGGGTTTGAGAACCAGTTCGCCTACCCCTGCAATCCAAAACCAGTTTCGGAGGTCGGGACCCAGGGGATCAAAGAAACCCCATTGCCACAGCACGCCCAGGTAATCCGCGATGGCAGAGACGTTGAATCGCTGAGGCACGAGGCCGAGACACTTTGGCCCCATGGTGGCCATGGCAGCCGACGTAAGCGCGCCTGGCGCGGTTGGTGTAACTAAGAAGTCTGAATCCGCGACGTTCGACGGCAGGAACGTATAGAGGACACTCGCCCACGTCCCGCCCGAGACCGAGGAGAGGTATTGAAACTGGCTGAGCAGTGTCTCGCCCGGGTTGTTCGGAGCGGGAAGACTATTCAGTGCCGAGAGCTGTCCCAAGGCGCACGTCAGCGCACGCGACCCCCCGCCCGAAAGACAAACTGCAGTCACCGGCGTGCTTGAGGGCTGCGATTGGATGGCCGGGTAGAGGTTTGCTTCGTAAGTATCAGCGCTCGAGCTACTCATCGGGTGTACTCTCCTGGGTTGGGGTTTGCCCGCAAAACGCGCGGCAGAGACAATTGTATTCGAGATGAGGCGGGCACAAGCCGCGCATGAAATCGACCCTGGAAGCTACTTGGCCAGCAGCGCTCTTCGCAAGACGTCCAGGCTGGTTTGAGTGGCCAGCGTGCGAATCCGGAGCCGGCCCAGGCCATAGCGTAACTTCGTCACCTTGACGCCATCTCGTGAAGCCATGCCGATGTAAACCGTGCCTACCGGCGTTTCTTCGGTGCCGCCGCCGGGGCCGGCGTAACCAGTGGTAGAT
>JBAUOG010000220.1:0-12212 GCA_049579625.1 Bryobacteraceae bacterium | reverse complement strand
TGAAATAAGTCCACAGTCGCTTCCTGAGAAGCCTGGCTTCTACCCGGACAATGGTGTCCTGGCCCGAATTATAGGTAGCGTTCCGGCGAAAAACGTGTTCGGCAATCTGCTGCTCGCGCGCATCTTCCAGACGGTTGTTCAAGGTACAGTCAGCGGCATACAGAAAGAACTCCCGCAACCTTGGCGATTTGCGAAAAGTCTCGCTATTGGACACCTGTTCGACGAGCTTCCACTTATCCTCGATCGTCCAGACCTGCGGCAGCAACGCGGAATTGAAACCCCCACCCGTCGTAGCGAACACCCCGATGGACAGTATACATGGAAGGTGAAGACCCGGTGAAACATTTGGTCGAGGCAGGTGAAATGCTAGTGGTGAGTTGCGCTATTTATTCCGCTTTTCATATTCTTAAAGCCCCAGAAGCTTGCGAGTGTCAGCCATTAGACACCATTAGGTATTGAAGCGGACCTGAGACGTTGTAGCTCGCTGGTAACGTAGTTTCACCGTGAATTCACCTTGACCGATCTATCTAACGAGCCTACCCTGACGGCATGATTACCACCATGCAGTGGGCAAGGGTGCGGGGTGCGCTTTCGCTTGTGCTTTTGCTTTGCTCTGTTCTTGCAATTGGGGCATTTGCCCAAACATATAGAGGTCAGGTTCGGGGAACGATCGTCGACCAAAGCCAGGCCGCAATTCCCGACGCAACCGTGACGCTGCTGAATCCGAAGACCGGAATCGCCGTCACAAAGAAGACCGACGCCAATGGACTATATGGATTTGACCTCGTCGAACCGGGTACTTACCAAATCACAGTCGAAGCCACCGGCTTCGGCAAGGTGACCCAGAACGACGTCGTGGTCCAATCCGGTTCCGATGTCACCGCAAACCAAACGCTGACGCCCGGAACTTTGCAGCAAACCGTAACCGTCAACGAAACTCCGCCGGCTGTTGAGTTCAATTCCACCAATCAGGAATTGACCATCGATACGAAAATGGCGAACGACACACCACGGCTGGATCGCAATGCGTTCAAATTGACGCTGCTGGAACCCGCCGCCATCAACACCCGCGGCGAAATGCAGCCCTATGATTCGTGGGCCGCGAATAGCGTCGACTTGGGTGGAGGGACCAACCTTAAGAATGATCTTTTGGTGGATGGCTCGCCCGTTGGAATCGGCCACAAGGCCGGGTATCCGCCGAACACCGATAGTGTGCAGGAGTCAATCGTTTCCCAGAACAGCGTGGATGCGGCCACCGGGCACAGCGGCGGCGGCGCCATCAGCATCACGACAAAATCTGGCACCAACGAATGGCACGGCAGCGCGTTCTATTTGGGCCGCTATCCGTGGTTGAGCGCCGAGGCCGACCGGACCACCTTCAGCCAGAACGCAGAACGCCAGAACATGTATGGTGGCACCTTCAGTAACCCCATTCTGAAGAACAAACTCTTCAACTTCTTCTCCATCGAATACTGGGACATCACTGCTCCCGGCAGTTATGTCACCACGGTTCCTACAGCATTAGAAAGGGGTGGTAACTTCTCGCAGACCATGGCTGCCAACGGCGGCTTGCGCCCCGTATACGATCCCAATACCACAACCGTCGACCCCGTCACCGGCGCAGTGACACGCACGCCTTTCGCGGGGAACATAATCCCCACCTCGAGTTTCAGCCCGTGGTCCGCCAAGTATGCCGCCGACTTTTGGGACCCGAATAATCCCGGCCTGGGATATAACCACCTCAACAACTACGAGAAGGGCCTCACGTCACCCTCGAACTACTTGAACTTCTCCGATCGCGTCGATTACGACATCAACGACAAGTGGCGGGTTTCCGGCATGTATGGCCGGTATCACTCCACGAACATTACAAGTAATCCGACCCCCAACGATTCCTTCCTGTATCAGCC
Source organism: Bryobacteraceae bacterium (assembly GCA_049579625.1). GTDB lineage: Bacteria > Acidobacteriota > Terriglobia > Bryobacterales > Bryobacteraceae > CAJCIT01. Next base: position 10,302 of record JBAUOG010000220.1, on the reverse strand, counting down.
AGCCGGAAGTCTTCGCGGCGCGAACCAGGTATTGGGCGACGCGGTGTGGTCCATCACTCCGAACACCGTCATCAACTTCCACGGAGATTGGTTCAACCTGATCGACGCCTACGTCTCGACCCCCTTGGGAGCGAACGGATGGTCTACTATCTGGCCGGGCACCGACTGGTATAAGCCCTACTCATCCGTGTCGACCAACGTCCCCGTCTATTTCCCCAGCCTGAATATTGGCGGCAACAACTTCGGTGGCCCCGGGTTCTTCTGGGATCAGCGGCCTGCCGCCGAATCATTCAGTTCTGGAGTCTCGCAGACACATGGCGCCCACTATCTGAAGTACGGCTTTGAATGGCGGCGCGGCGCAGGCCCCACCTACGTCAGCAACACCAACAACTTCCTCTTCAATCAGTCCCTGACGGCTAATACCTTCAACAACCCGAACCTGCAGCAATCGGGTGACCCGTTCGCTACCTTCCTTCTCGGTTCGCTCGACGGATCTTCGGAGATGATCGGTGGTCCCGCCCCTGTAACGGTTACCGATTTTTATGCCTTCTACATCGCTGATACCTGGAAGCTAACCCGCAAACTGACCCTGAACCTCGGCCTGCGCGACGAATACGAAACGGCCTGGCACAATCCGCAGCATAATCTCTCCAAGGGTCTTGACCTCTATAGCATCGACCCGGCAATTCAAGCCGCTCCGCCGGTGATGCCGTCATCAGTTACCGCCATCACCGGGCCAAATTACTCCAACTACGGCGGCATGTGGCGCTTCACAACCGCATCCAGTCCCGGTATGTGGAACGCGCCTGTGCTGGCCCTCCAGCCACGAGCTGGCGTAGCTTACCAGATCAATGACAAAACGGTAGTACGGGCCGGATATGCACTCTACACGATTCCGACCGAATACAACTTCACCGCCGCTCCTATTTCCGGGTTTGAGGACGTCAACTTCCTGGAGCCGCCTTTCTTCGGAATGACCGGTTATCAGTACACCGCGCCGCTGCTCAACGGCAGACCGCAACAGACCATCGCCGAACCCTTTCCGGCAAGCAACCCGTTGAACCCGATTCTCGGAGTCGCGGGCGGCACCAACACCGGGCGCGGAGGCTCTCCCCTGCTCTGGTATCCGCAAAGCTTCGAAAAGGCTTACAACCAGCGCCTCAACTTCACCTTCCAACATCAGTTCCCGTTCCAGTTCGTATTTACGGGGACTTACTTCTTGAACTTTGGCAACCAGCACTACAGCCAGGCATTCAACAACATCAATCCCCAGTACGAGATCGCCTATCAAAACCAGCTGGCCGCCCCAGTGAACAATCCCTTTTATCACTATCAGAATTCAACTCTGATTCCCGGTCCGCTCTATAACCAGCAAACCGTGCCGCTAGGGCAGTTGCTCACTCAGTACCCGCTCTATGGGGCACTGTATGAAATCGGCGTAAAGGGCGCTCAGGAGCGCTATCAGGACGTCGAACTGGTTCTCCAGCGCCGCTTCTCCAACGGATTCAACCTCCTCTTTGGTTACGTTTGGCTGAAAGAGAAAACGCAGATTAACAACTTTAACGACGAAACCCTGTTCCTGAACCAACTCCAATATCAGGACGGCAATCAGCCGCACAACCGTATCACCGTAGCGGGCACCTATGAACTGCCGTTCGGCAAAGGCCGCATGTTCATGAACAACGCCTCGAAGCCCGTGGACGCGATACTCGGCGGCTGGCAGGTGACCGGCGTAATGACCTACATCTCCGGCGATTACCCCCGTTTCGGCAACTACAACGTGGTAAGCAATCCGTGTCAGAATGTGCCGGCCGGCTACTACTTCAATCCCAACGCGTTTCAAAACACCGCTGCCAACACCTACGTGTTACGCGTGAACCCCCTGCAGTACTCCTGTATCGTCGGACCCCTGTTCTGGGATCTGGACGCTACCATCCTGAAGAACTTCCACATCACGGAGAGGTTTGTGGGGCAACTCAAAATGACCGCCTACAACGCCACCAACAAGTTGAACCTGGGCGATCCCGACACCAACAAGAACGATCCGAACTTCGGCCAGGCGCTCTACCAAGGCTCACCGGCCGGGCAATACGGTTCGCAAACGGCGGTCTACGGCAACCAAGCTGGACGTCAAATTGAGCTTGGGTTTAGACTCACATTCTGAGCTTCAATTCTGCGATGTACAATCGGGCCTGGGACTCACCTCCCAGGCCTCTTTTTTCATGGACCATAAAATCATTGGGTAGATGAAGTCGATTACGCGGCGAACCGCACTCCAGTCACTGGCCATCGCGCTCACCCCGGGCTCGCTCTTGTCCAGGCAGCAACCCAAGGCGATCGACTCCAACCAAGGGATGTCCTCGCGCCACATCCGTCCGGCGCCTCGTGGCAAACCCTCCGGTCTTCCCTTCCACGCCCGCTTCACTGATGTTGGCCAAGCAGCGGGGTTGAAGGAGACCGTGATCTGCGGTGAACCGAATCACGCTGACTACGTCCTCGACGCCATGGGCTGCGGCGTGGCCTTTGTCGATTACGACAACGACGGCTGGCTCGACGTCCTGGTGCTCTGCGGCTCGCGCTCCACCAATCCCCCCGCCGACGCTTCCAACCGCCTGTATAAGAACAATCGCAACGGCACCTTTACTGACGTCACCCGAAAAGCCGGGCTCTTTCGCCCCGGCTACTTCTACGGCGTTACCGTTGGCGACTTCAATAACGATGGATTCGAGGACTTGTTCCTCACCGGCTATCCTCAGAATGTTCTGTATCGCAACAATGGCGATGGCACGTTCGCTGACATCACCAAGGAAGCAGGATTATTGAGTAACGAGCCCCGCTTTGGCAGCGGCTGTACCTTCATCGATTACGACCGCGACGGCAAGCTGGACCTCTTCGTCTCGAACTATCTTGCCTTCGATCCGAAGTCGGTGCCGCGCGCGGGCACGTCGTCGAACTGCAACTCACAAGGCGTCTTCTGCGGCCCCCGCGGCCTGCCCTACGGCCGGCATTCCCTTTTCCGCAACAATGGCGACGGCACGTTTTCCGATGTGACTATCAAGGCCGGCATCCAGAAAGTCAACGCAGGCTACGGACTCACCGCTATCACAGCCGATTTCGACGGCGATGGATGGCCCGACATCTATCTGGCCTGCGACTCTACCCCCAGCTTGCTCTTTCTCAACCAGCACGACGGAACGTTCAAAGAAGAGGCCCTCGACCGCGGCGTCGCCCTCAGCGACGACGGAATGGAACAGGCCGGCATGGGCGTCAGCATCGGCGACCTGAAATGCACGGGACGGCTCGACATCGTGAAGACTCACTTTGCCGCCGATACGCCTGCCGTCTACATCAACGAAGGCGAGGGCGAGTTCCGCGATGATACTCTGCGATCCGGCTTGGCCGCGGAAACCCGCTTCATCAGCTGGGGCATCGGCATCGAAGACCTCGACAACGATGGCCGCCAGGACATCTTCTGGGTCACCGGCGGCATCTATCCCGAACTCCGGAACGATCCCGCTCAGCCTTTTCTCACTCCTCGAATTCTCTTTCGCAACCTGGGCGACGGCCGGTTCGAAGAGTTGAGCACCGACCTTGGCCCCGCGCTTCAGGCGCTGCATTGCAGCCGGGGATGCGCGTTTGGCGATTTCGATAACGATGGCGATATGGACATCCTGATTGTCAATCTCTTTGAGCCGCCGTCGCTGTTGCGCAACGACGTCTCGGTGAAGCACCACTGGCTGAAGGTCAAGCTGCAGGGCGTGAAATCGAATCGGAGCGCCATCGGCGCCAGCGTCACCGTACGTGCTGGCGGCGCCACCCAGATTCGTGAAGTGATCAGCCAGACCTCCTACTTATCGGTGAATGACAGCCGGCTCCACTTCGGTCTCGGCGAAGCGAGCAAGGCCGACCTGGAGATCCGTTGGCCGATGGGCCAGGTTGAGCGCCTCAACAACGTACCGATCGATCGCCTCCTTCACGTCACCGAGGGTTCCGGCATCACCGCCGTGCAAGAATTCGGGTGATGCCGCGCATGCTTCATCGACTGTTGCTGGCACTGCTGTTCACGTCGTTACTGTTTGGCCAGCGCACCCGTCTTGACGAGGCTTGGGATCTCGCGGCGAAGGGTCATGCTGCCGAAGCCATCACCCTTCTTCGCAGCATCGTCGCGAACGAGCCTAAGAACGCTGATGCGCGGCTCCTGCTTGGCAGCCTTCTAATGGAGCAGGGCGACCGCGCCGGCTCGATTGAGCAGCTCAGCGAAGGAGCGCGTCTCAGCCCCCGCTCGGCCGAAGCCCAGAACGCAGCGGGCGAGGGTTACACTCGCTTTCACGAATCAAAGTCCGCGCGTGGGTACTTCGAGAAAGCCGTCGCCATCAATCCAGCGTTTGCCCCCGCGCAGGCCAACCTGGGCCTCGTGATGCTTGAAAACTCCGAGTACGCCGCGGCGGCCGCTCACTTGGAGAAGGCCGCCCGTCTCTACGGCAACACCGCTGAGGCCTCCTACCCTCAGTATCTTTGGGCCAGAGCCTTGATGGCGACCAACAATCCTCAGGACGCCGTCCGTCATCTGGAACTTGCTGTGAAGCTGAGTCCTGACATGGCCGAGGCTTGGACCGATCTCGGCCAGGTTCGCAAGCAACTACAAGATGACCCAGGCGCACTCGCGGCTGAAAAACGCTCTGTCGAACTGAACCCGGGCGACGCCATTGCCCAGTACCGGCTGGGTGCCGAGTATCTGCACCAGGACCAGGTCAAACTGGCTGTGGAGCATCTTCAGGCCGCAGCCCGCATCGATCCCAAGGATCAATCCACGCTGAACGCGCTGCTCATCGCTTTACGGCGCGACGGCCAGCGCGAAGAAGCCGCCGCCGTCAAGCAGCAGTTGGCCGACCTCCTGCTGGAGCGAGATCGCATCAGTCAGAATTCAGTTACCGGCGTTAAGTTGAACAATGACGGCGCCGCGCTCGAAAAATCCGGCCATCCCGAAGAAGCTCTCGCCAAGTATGCGGAGGCTGTGAAACTGTATCCCTCGCATCCGGGCATCCGAGTGAACTACGCTGTCATGCTCCTGCGCCTGGGCCATTGGACCGAGGGGCTCACCCAACTCAACGAGGCGCTCAAATTGAGTCCGGACGACGCCACCATCCGGGCCGCTCTGAAGGACGCGCTCTCACAAGCGCCCCCCGGCACCATCCCCCCCGGCATTCAATAAGACGTGGCGCACAGCTCACGCCAACGCCCAATCCTGCCGTTTCTCGTAGGGTGAGTCCCCGACTCGCAATCGACGCCTCGTCGATTCTCTTCCTACGCCAGAATCGCCTTGATCACGTTCGCTCTCTTCTCCGTGCCGGTGAGTTTCTGATCCAGGCCCTGATATTTGTAAGTGAAACGCTGATCGTCGATGCCGAACTGGTGCAGTAAGGTGGCTTGTAAGTCGCGTAAGTGAACCGGGTCTTTGATGATGTTATAGGAGAACTCGTCGGTCTCGCCGTAGACCACGCCACCCTTGATGCCGCCGCCGGCCATCCAGAGGGAGAAGCACCGTGGATGATGGTCGCGGCCATAATCGGTCGCCGTTAGTTTGCCTTGTGAGTAAACCGTGCGGCCGAATTCCCCGCCCCACAGCACCAGCGTGTCGTCCAGCAGGCCGCGCGCTTTCAGATCCTGCACCAGAGCCCAGGAAGCCTGGTCGACATCCTTGCACTGGCTTGGCAGAACCTCAGGGAGTTCGCCGTGGACGTCCCAGCCCCGGTGGTACACCTGCACGAATCGTACGTCGCGCTCCATCATGCGGCGCGCCATCAGGCAGCAGTTGGCGAACGTTCCGCCTTTGCGCGCATCTTCGCCGTAGAGTTGGAACGTGCTTTCTGGCTCCTTGGAAAGGTCGGTCAGGTCCGGCACGGACGTTTGCATTCGGAACGCCATCTCATACTGCGCGATACGCACTCGAGTCTCCGGGTCGCCGATCTTCTCGCTCTCTTGCTGGTTCAATTGACCCAGCGCGTCCAGCATGCGTCGCCGCATCTGCGGTGGCACGCCATCGGGGTTGTTGATATACAGCACCGGGTCGCCGCCCGAGCGCAGCGCGACGCCGGAGTATTGCCCCGACAGGAAACCCGCGCTCCACAGCCGCGCCGAGATGGCTTGAACGTTGGCCTTCGGGTTCGAGTGCGTTGCATTCAGCACCACAAACGTCGGCAGGTCCTGGTTCATGCTGCCCAGGCCATACGCGATCCACGAGCCGATACACGGCTTGCCGGCAATCATGAAGCCGGTTTGCAGGAAGGTAATCGCGGGCTCGTGGTTGATGGCCTCCGTGTTCATCGAGCGGATGATGGCGATGTCGTCAGCCATCTTCGCGGTATAGGGAAGCAGGTCGGAGATCCACGCGCCGCTCTGCCCCTGTTGCTGGAACTTGAAGATCGAGGGCGCAATTGGAAAGCGCGTCTGGCCAGAGGTCATCGTCGTCAGTCGCTGTCCGTTGCGGATGGATTCCGGCAGGTCTTTGTCGAACCACGTCGCGAGTCCCGGCTTGTAATCGAAGGTCTCCAGTTGCGGCGGCGCGCCCAGCATGTGCAGATAGATGGCGCGTTTGGCTTTCGGAGCGAAGTGCGGCAGGCCCGGCAACCCGCCCACAGCCGCTTTGGGTTGATGAGCCTGTTCGGCTTTCAGTAGCGAGGCCAGCGCGATCGAGCCGATGCCGCGTGCGCCGCGCGCGAAAAACTGCCGCCGCGTCTCGGCCAGGACCGCTTCGGGTGTAGGATGCAGGAAATCTCGGCTCATTTGACCAGTACCTCGTCAAGGTTCAACAGTTCGTTCGCCACCATCGTCATGGCGGCCAGCTTAGGTTTTGGCAGTTGTGGGTCGACTGGCGCGTCGCCCGTGTGGAGTAACTTGTCTGCATCGGCGGGCTGCGCCTGATAGTAAGTCAGATAGTCCTGGTAGGAGCGGGTTACAACCACTCTCTCCTTTTGATCGAAGCTGCGTGCAAGAAGTCGCTCCGCCATGTAATCGACTTCTTTTTCGACGCTCGCTCCGGAGAGCAACGCGTTCTGCGCCAGCACGCGTGCCGCTTCCACGAACTGCGGATCATTCATCGTCACTAATGCTTGCAGTGGCGTGTTGGTTCGCTCGCGCCGTACCGTGCAGATCTCGCGGGTGGGCGCATTGAATATGTCCATGGAAGGTGGTGGCGCACTGCGTTTCCAGAATGTATAGACACTACGCCGGTATAACTTGTCACCCGTATCGCGCTGGTAGACCCTGGTGTTGCTCACATCCATCGCCACCGTCTCCCAGATCCTGTCGGGCTGATACGGCTTCACGCTCGGACCGCCGATGGTCGGATTCAACAGGCCGCTGCTCGCAAGCGCATAGTCGCGAACCATCTCGGCATCCATGCGATAGCGCGGGCCTCGCGAAAGCAACCGGTTATCCGGGTCCTTTTGCAGCTTCTCTTCGCTGGTCGCGGCGGACTGTCGATACGCTTCGGACGTGACCATCAGCTTGAACAGCTTCTTCACGTCCCAACCCGAATCGCGAAAATCGATCGCGAGCCAGTCCAGCAGTTCCGGGTGCGTCGGTGGCTCGCCTTGCGAACCGAAATCTTCCGTCGTTTTAACCAAGCCCGTGCCGAAGACTTCCTGCCAGAAGCGATTAACCGTCACCCGCGCGGTCAGCGGGTTCGTCGGACTCACCAGCCATTCCGCGAGCCCCAGCCGGTTGCGCGGCGCCGATTCGGGCATCGGCGGCAAAACACCTAGCGTCTTCGGATGAACCTCATCGCGCATCTGGTCGTATTGGCCGCGATACAGCACGTGTGCCGTCGGCTCCTGGTCCGCTCGCTCTTGCATTACAAACGTGACCGAACCAGCGCGCGCAATCACCTCGCGCTGCGCATCGATGTCGTGCAGTTCAGCCACCAGCTTCTGCGTGGATGAGTCGACGCTGCCGGCGTAGTAAGTCGCCAAAGCCCGTCGCTGCTCATCCGTAAGTTGCTTGGGATCACCGGCGGCTGCGGCGGACGATACCGCCAGCCAGTTATACAACGCCGCGGCATCCTCGGCGTCGATATGCCGGTCGAGGATCTGCATATCGGCGATAGCGCCGTTCTCAAAATAGGTCTTGTCGTTGTTCGCGATCTTCACCGGCGCGGAAGCGTGCGTGGATCCCGCCAGCGGCTTAAGGTCCAAGCCATCGCCGAAGGTCGGAACGAACCGGCCGTTCACGTACAGGCTGATGCCCTTGCGGTCGCGGCTGCCGTCATACGTGACGGCCACGTGATACCAGGTCTCGGCCTTCCATTGGTAACCCGGCCCGGGATCGGCATACAGGTACTTACCGTTGTCGTCTTGCAGCCGAAACATCGGACCTTCGCCGTGTATGTTGAGCGACCAGCCACGTTGTTTCGCGGACTCGTCTGGTTTGGCGCCTTCCTTCTTGGGAAGCTTCTCAAGCTGGCCGGCAATCGCGAAGGTCTCTTTCAGCTTGGGCAGGTAGACCCAGGCCGCAACAGTGAATGGCTTATCGCTGTCGATTTGGATACCATCCGGAAGCGTCAGCCCCGAGTCTTTGGCGAAGTGCAAGGCGGCGGCCGGCGAAGGGCCTGCGCCGGTGGCAACCCCGGCCGGCAAAACGAGCGCCGTGGCTTGGCCCTTATGAACGATCTCAAAGGAGCCGGCAGGTGAGTTGGAAACGCCGGCCAGTTCAACCACGCGCGACGACAGGTCAAAGGGCAGCGAGACCGTCTGGCGTTGGGGCGAAGCGAGCCATGTATCGAACGACGGGCTCGGGTTCGCTTCGGCGCGTGCGATCGCTTCCAGTAAAGCAGCTCGGCGGCTCTTCAACTGCTCCCAGCGTTGCTTGTCCTCAGCGCGCGGCACCACCACGGTAGGAGGCGTATCGGGCACATTGTCGTCCATCGCATTCTGCGTCGTGTTGCGGAAGAAGGCCGTTAGCGAGTAGTAGTCCTTCTGCGAGATGGGATCGAACTTGTGATCGTGGCACGTCGCGCATCCAACCGTAAGCCCCAACCAGACCGTTCCCGTGGTATCGGCCCGATCTTTTGCATAGATGGCCTCGACCTCGGCGGGAATGGTACCGCCTTCATTGGTCGACACGTTGCACCGGTGGAAGCCCGATCCGATCTTCTGATCGAGCGTGGCGTTGGGCAGCAGATCGCCGCCCAGTTGCTCGATCGTGAACTGGTCAAATGGCATGTTGCGATTGAATGCATTGATCACCCAATCGCGATAGGGCCACATCTCGCGATAGTTATCGATGTGCAGGCCTTGCGTATCGGCGTAACGGGCTGCGTCCAACCAGTAGCGGCCGCGATGCTCACCGTAATGCGGCGATGCCAGCAACCGATCCACGACGTTCTCATATGCGTGTGGCGATTTGTCCTTCACGAACGCTTCCACTTCGGCAGGTGTCGGTGGCAACCCGGTCAAGTCCAGCGTCACGCGGCGGATTAGTGTACGGCGGTCCGCTTCGGGATTGGGTTTCAAGCCGGCCGCTTCCATCCGCGCCAGGATGAAGTGATCGATCGGGTTCTTGTCCCAGCCCTTAACATCCACCGGCGGAAGTGGCGGCGCCACCGGCGCGATGAATGCCCAATGCTCCTTCCACGGCGCACCCGCTTCAATCCAACGGCGGAGGATATCCTTCTGTTCCGCAGTCAGAGTCTTGTGCGACATCGCCGGCGGCATCCGGAAGGCTGGATCGTCCGACGTGATTCGTTTGATGATCAAGCTGTCGGCGGGCTTGCCGGGCACAATGACGAAGCCGTTCTTGCGCTCGGCAAACGCTCCTTCGCGAATGTCGAGCCGGAGATCGGCCATGCGATTCCCCTTATCGGGGCCGTGGCAGCGAAAGCAGTTGTCGGAAAGAATGGGCCGGACTTGGCGCTGAAAATCGGGCGAAGAAGAAGGTGTTGCTGCTAGGAGGGGAAACGTAAAAGCGGCCAACGAAGCCACGAGTCCGCGACAGCCGCGGATGAACCGCATTAACATAGCTTATCAGGGCTCCAGCGAGGAACGAGGGACCGAGCGACGCGCTCGGCTCCGTTTGGTTTGCGCGCGGTTCGGATGAGGACACGTTGGGTGGACCTCTTTGACGTTTTGATTTGTTCGAGAGGTTCTGCATCGTTTGGGAGTGGCTAGGCGGCCTTGGGGGGCACCTTGGCGACCTAGTCGACGACCTTTTTCTCGACTCGACCGTCTCCTCCACTCAGTTGAGCCAGCATCTTGGCCTTAAACAGTGGGCCTGGTTGAAGACAAAATCGCGTGAAATAACGAAGCC
>JBAUOG010000219.1:0-4825 GCA_049579625.1 Bryobacteraceae bacterium | reverse complement strand
GTTCGATCTCGACCTTGTCGCTCGTCTCGCGGACCTCCACCCGCCGTCCGATCCAGGAGACCGGCACCGAGTAACGCGTGGCATGCAGCGAGACGTAGCCTTCCACATCCACCGTGCGCTCGTGCAGGCGATATACCTCCGGAATCCAAGCCGGCAGTGGTTTCAGGTGCAACCGCTCGACAGCAAACAGTTTGCGCGGCACGGCGCGGATATGTTTCTTGTACGTCGCATTCACACGGTCGCACCACTGGCGTGCCTGGTGGTTCAGATCGTTCCAACTGCTGAACGTGCGTCCGGCGAGGAAGTTGTTTTCGATGAAAGAGAACGGACGCTCGACACGCCCGGAACGGTTGACGTCGCCGCGTTCATGCGCCACAAAATCGAAACCAAAGCGTTCCGCGAACGCCTCCATCTCGGGCACGGGGATCATTGCGCGTCCGGTTCCGCGCAGCACGACGACATGGGTGTTGTCGATCATGATCTGTTTAGGAGTGCCGCCCATATAGCGCAGCGCCTCCGTGAGAAACACTTTGCAATCGAACCTCTGAAACGTGGGGTTGATCTGGAAGAACAGCAAGCGCGAGTAACACAACACCGCCGACGCGGTCTGCGCCTTATATGTTTTTCCACCCACTTCCACTTCATGCGGCGACGTATCATGCTGCATCTCCACGCCGGGCTCGAAGTGATACTGGCCCGCCGGCTCAGCGGGAGATTGGCCGAGGCCGTGCCGGCGGCAGAAGGCCGTCAGCGCCTGATACGACAGCGAAGCGCCAGCTGCGGTTAGTTCCTCATGGACTCGCACGAGATTGCCCTTGCAGGTGCTCAAAAGATCGAGGATCTGTGGCCGGTACGGTTCTGCCTTCTCCGCTCTGTGAATCTCCGGCACCAGCGTGGAGTTCGAGCGCAGAACGTGACGTATGGTCTGCCGTGACAGCCTTAGCACGCGCGCTATCTCGCGGATGCTGACGCGCTGCGAGTTCATCTCCAAAATCGCGGTCCGTTGCGCCTGGCTCAGCATGTTTGTTCTCCTGTTCCTTTTCCATTCGGGTGGCGATGCGATGGAGCTCCCGGCGGGCACCCTCAAGGCGGTGTTGCGTTTGCTCCTGTTGCCGGCGATTCATCTCCGGCAGGGCGGCGCAGAGCCGACGGCTCACACGCTGCAAGAGGGCCACGGCCATCTCCAGATCCCGCTCCAGGGCCACTCCCGCCGGCTGAGTCTCCCTCTCCGATGGCCGTTGTGTTTTCAGGAACAGTTCCGGTTCTTGGAGAATGCGCTCGCGCACCACGCGTGATCCTCCGCGCCACGCCGTATAAAGCTGCGCGGCTTGCCGGGTGTCGCAATGCTGCGTCACCCAAACGGCGCCCATTCGTTCGCAATCCTCCGCGCTGACGCGCGCGATCGGCACCAGGTACTTCATTGCCATCTGTGCCGCAATCTTCCCCTCGCGCACTTGCTGCTGAATCGTCGCCGGTAATAACTCGACCAGCGCCAGACGCCTGGTCACCCAACTGAGACTGCGATCGAAGCGGCGCGCTAACTCCTCCAACGAGTAACCGAACCGCTGCTCCATCTCCGCCAACAGCCAGCCTTGTTCCAGAGCGCTTTCCTGCCGGCTGAAGCGCAACGATCGGTCCAGCAATAAAGCTTCGGCAGCCCCTGCTCAACAGTTAACCAGTTCCCGATCCGAACGCCAAGTCTCTTTGCACCCTTGACGCGGCGGATGCCGGCAGCCAAGTCGGGACTCAGAAGCCCTGAGTCGGCTGCCTCGTAGGCAAGCCTTCGGACCGCTGCGAGCCGAAGGTTGATCGTGGCCGAGGAATAGTGCGCCTGCTCAAGGCAGATCCGGTACCGGGTGACGACTGTTCGATTCAGCGCAAGCCGTGGTTCGGAACAGTACCAATCGATGAACTCGCGGATCGCGTGATCATACGACCTCCGCGAGTTCGGGGATGGCAGGCTATTGAGAACGGAAGATTTCGATTGCTCCAGATCGGGCAACCGCAGGACAGCTTTGGGGGAACGCTTGTGTTTTTTCTTTGCCATCCCCGAATTTTCGGTCAGGTCTAAGCGTTCGGGTACACGCGTACTGATGCCCCTTGCCGTATCTTTGTGCTGTGGGGATCAAATGAAGATCCGCTCTCGAACCGCGCGGGTAGCCCTACCCTTGGCGGCGGCCGGATTTGAGGGCAGATGCCTACGGTATCTCATCGTCACTGTTACGCTCTACTTTGCAGGGTGGTGCATTGAGTCACGCTATTTATCCCGACCTTAAAGGAAAGTTCGCGCTTATCACCGGGGCCAGTCGTGGCAACGGGATTGGCGCGGCAACCTGCCGTGCGCTGGCGATGCAAGGGGCGAATATTTTGTTCACCACCTGGCAAGCTTATGATCGAGAACAGCCGCACGGGATTGACGAGAACGGCCCCATGGCTCTGGAGCAAGCGCTGGTCAGCTCAGGCGTGAAGGTGCGGCGTTTGGAAATCGACTTGGCACATCCAGATAGCGCGGCGCAGGTCTTGGATGCTGCGTAGGAGTGGCTGGGCTTGCCCGACGTCTTGGTGAACGACGCGGCCCACTCCACTCGTGACGGGTTTGAACTGCTCGATGCAGCCACGCTTGATGCGCACTACGCCGTAAACATGCGTGCCACCTTCTTGTTGGCCGTGGAGTTCGCCAGACGCGCTAAAGCACTGGGCCGGTTGAGTGGTCATATCATTAGCATGAGCTCTGGCCAGGACTGGGGACCGATGCCGGGCGAGTTGGCCTACGTCGCAACTAAAGGCGCAATTGAAGCCTTTACGCTCAGCCTTGCGTCTGAGTTGGCTCGTCTCGGCATTACGGTCAACGCCGTTGATCCTGGCGCAACCGATACGGGTTGGATTACCGAGCAAATGCGCCGTGAATGTAGCGTGCCGTCGGGAGTGGCAAAATTCAATCTACCGGACGATGCCGCTCGCGTGATAGTCTTCCTCGCCAGCGATGCCGCTCGGCATTTGACGGGGCAGGTGATTCACGCAAGGGGAAGTGCCATTTAGCCGGGCCGTCTCTGCGCTATGCTGCTCACAGCGAGATGGGGACGGGACGGAGATTAAGCCTGAACAGCCAAGCTTAATCCGATATCGCGAGCTGGGCGACGAGTCAAACCGGGAAGCTATCCATGACCAAGCGACGTTCCGGCGATCCCGACGCGATTAAAGACGACAAGCCCGTATATCCGGACAAGTGCGGTGAACGCTGGCAGCTGATGCCGCCTCCCTCGCCGGTCTTACTCGGGCATCGCGTTCCTTTGCGAGGCGAAACGGGGCGGTGGATACCGCCCCGGCCGCCGGGGCACGGCAGAAAGAACTTTACAAGGTAAAGTATCCTGAGGCATAATCCCTTCATGGGTAGAGTTGCTCAGAAGAACGCTGGTGTTACTTCTTACGATTGGGTGGAGTACTTCTACCAAAACGCACCCGAGCCGATACTCCCCTGGGCCGATCGTGGCCGCTCATCGGGTGCCGAAAGGCGGGCCGTGATCCCCTCCATCCAGCAGTTTCAACTCGGAGAAGGGGCTAGCGGCGCCCGTATGTTGGAGTGCGCGCAGCGCTTTTCCCGGGACACGGGAGACTTGGGATTCATCGCCGCCTTGAAGCTTTTCTTACGCGAGGAGCAGCGACACAGCAAGACTCTTGCTCGATTCCTGCAGCTAGAAAATGCGAACTGTTTGCGGGGGCATTGGATTCACAGCGTTTTCCGATGGCTGCGCGGGCTGGCAGGCCTGGAATTGTGCCTCAAGGTGCTAATGACCGCCGAGGTGTTGGCTCGGCCGTATTATGCCGCTCTGCGAGACGCCACAGGTTCGCCGTTGCTAAGAAGCATCTGTCAGCGCATCTTCGAGGAAGAGGGCGCTCACCTCCGCTTCCAAGCCTTCGCGCTTAGCCGGTTTCAGAACCGACATTGCCGGCCGACGCAAGCTCTCATTAAAACGTCGCACGTTCTACTGTTGGCTTCCACAGCAGCGCTCGTCTGGGCGGAACACAACGCCGTCTTCAGATCTGCCGGGCGCACATTTCGGCAATTCTGGCGGGAAGCGTGGCGAGAATTCGATTCGCTCTATCGCACAATGCCAACGTCACCGCACTTAACGGCCCCTGGACACCCATAGGCAATCGGGACCAGGGGCACATTCTATTTGAGGAATGCTTAGGACAATCCGGTATTGCTGGTGGGGCGGACCCGACATGGATGACCAAATGACCGCCGGCCACCATTAAGGACGAAAACGCCGTTTCCCAGTCACTATCCTGGGGAGGACTCCCGGGACTGCGGTATCTGACCATTCAGCAGACAGTGTCGCAAAGCCGGTCCCCAGTGACGGTTGTCGTCCCTTCTGGGGTGTCTCCCGAGCTTTCCGTCACGAGGCCCAAGCACAACCCTGACCTGTCCACGGAACAGACTTCCATTTGCCGTTTACCTTCCGAAGGACGTTAAAGCCACCGCCGCCGCAGGCGTTGCCACAGTGATGTCCGACGTAGACCACCGCGATCGTCTTGGCTTCATTGAAACCAACCGCGGAGAATTCGATCCACCCAACTGACCCCGGATGCTCTGAACTAAATCTCGACCAGCCATCCGGACCGCTGACCGTGAAGGGGGCTGACAGAGCGTCCGAACCCACTAACTCGTAGGGCTTGCTTATGGCAAGTAACCGTTCGAGCTTCCAGGGCTTTCGGTTCTCAATTCTGAAATCAGCTATCGCCGGCTTCAAGAGTTCTCTGTATTGGCCGGTCGGCACAAGGCACATCTCGTACGAGACAGTTTCGGCTCGTATCACAAGCA
>JBAUOG010000218.1:0-3969 GCA_049579625.1 Bryobacteraceae bacterium | reverse complement strand
AGGTAGCAGCGCACGGATAACCGACACTTAAAGTTTAATGAAGGACCAGAAGCTTTGCCACTGTCGCCTGCGACAGGTTACGCGCTCGGCCGCGGCTACGGCATTCTCCTAAGTCGATGAAATGATGCCGTTTTTCATCGCGTACTGCACCAGTTCCGCGTTCGTCGTAATTTCCAATTCTTCCATGATCCTGGCTTTGTGGAAGCGGACGGTGCGGTGCGAGATGGCCAGTATGCTGGCGATTTCGGTCATGGGCCGTCCCTCGGCCAGCATTTGAAGGACTTCCCGCTGCCTGCCGGTCAGATGTCTCAGCCGTCCTGCAGCCCGGGGATCACGGACAAAAGTCTCGTGAATGGCCTGGCTGATCTGCGGGGTTACGTACAGCTTCCCCTTTAAGGCATGATCAACCGCCTGCAATAACTCGGAGGCCAGGGAGTTCTTCAAAAGATAAGCAGAGGCGCCAAGGCGGAGGGCTTCGCTCGCAATGTCGGAATCGGTATTCATGGTGAGAAAAACGAGCTTCACCTGGGGCATGGTCTTCTTGAGCTCGCGGGCTGCATCCAACCCATTTAGCAACGGCATAGCGATGTCCAGAAGAACCACGTCCGGCTTGAGTTCGGCCGCCGCTTTCAGCAAAGCGCGCCCGTCTCCCACCGTGCCGACGACCTCGTACTGAGGCTCCAGGATTTTCTGGAAGCCGGCACAGATCATGGCGTGATCGTCTGCCAGCAGTATGCGTACCGGGGTCACGGAGCCACCTCGCTCCCTGAGGCTGGTTGCGCCGCACCAACGTCCCCACCCAGCGGAACGCGGGCAACCACGGATGTCCCCACTCTTGCCTTCGATTCGATGCGAAAGGTCCCTTTCACCAGGTGGATGCGTTCCTGCATGCTCACCAGTCCCAGGCCCGCCTGACGGGTGGCGGCCTCCGCATCGAAGCCCACGCCTTGGTCTTTCACTTCTAGCCGGACCTGATCCGCGGTGCCCCGCAAACTCACCGTGAATTGTTTTGCCCCGCTGTGCTTCAGCGCGTTGTGCAACGCTTCCTGTGTGACTCGAAAGAGGCAAAGAGAAACATCCTTCGGCAACGGATGCGGCACATTCTCGTCAGTGAACGTGACATTCACATTCTTTAGTTTAGAGAACTCCGCACAGAAACCTCTAGTGGCGGCGACCAGGCCCAGGTAATCCAGCTTCGACGAATGCAGCTCGTGCGATAAAGCCTGGACATCGCTGGCAATCTCGGCGCAGTGCTGCCGCATCTCCATCATCCGCGCATCCCGCCGGGAATTCGAGACACTGGAACCGGAGTTCGCCCGTTCCATCTCCAGGCTCAACACGGCCAGCCGCTGGCAGATATCATCATGCAGCTCTCTGGCAATCCGCGACCGTTCTTTCTCCTGGGCTTCGATCAGTTTGCCGCTCAGCCTTTCCAACGCTTCCTGGGCCAGCTTCTGGTCTGTAACGTCGATGGCTGAGCCGATGAACCCCAGGAAGGTTCCGTCAGGGCTGATTCGGGGTACCGCAACATCAAACATCCAGCGATAAACGCCATCGCTGCGCCGCAACCTGTACTCCTTGGAAAAGCCGGAACGGCTTTCGTAGGCGCGCGCGTTTGCTTCGAGGACGCCCGCCAAATCGTCCGGATGAATATATCGCTTCCATTTCTCCCCTAGCGCCATCCCCGCCGACAAGGTGCTGAAGTCGAGCCGCTCCTCATTCTGATAGGTTACGTTCCCGTCCTTGTCGGACGTCCAAATGAGCGAAGGCGCAGCGTCCGCCATCACCCGGAGACGTTCTTCGTTCTCGCGAAGGGCGGCTTCGGCCTTCCGTTTCCTCGTCCGCTGCCACAGCAATCCGACGATCAACAGCGCTTGAAGAAACATAACGGCCGCTGCGGCCAGAATGTATTTCCAGTAAAGGTCCCAGACCGAAGGCTGCCGAAACTGAACAACAGTTCCTGAAGGTAGGGCCGCCTCGGAGATATGCCATCGCTGGAGCTGGCGCCAGTCCACGTAAGGAACCTCGGATGTCTCGGTTACTACGGGAATGCGCTCGGCTTTCTTCCCGGCGATAATCCGAGCGCCCATCTCGCCCGCCTTCACGCCTACGTCGGCGGAGTCGACGTAGGATCCCCCGACCACTCCATGGCCAAGCCAGTCGTTGGCAGGAGAGTACGTCGGCGCGTGGTGCGAGATTTCTTCCAGCAGATCGTACGTCTCGGCCGCTGGATCTGACGAGGCCGACGGCAGCATTTCAAACAGAACAATCGTGTGCGGCGGAAGCGTGAGAATCCGCTCGTGCAACTGGCTGGCCGGAAGTCCGACCAGATCGATTTCTTGCAATTCGTCCGCGTTTAGGCGAATCTCCTCGTCGGTCTTTCCCACCCAGTACCGTTCGAAATCAGAGTCTCCCGAGACGACCGCGACGTTCCTGGTGCCGGGGTGCAGGCGAAGCGCCAGATTCAGAGTGCCGTGGATATAGCTGTTGGTGCTGATCCCGGTTACGCCAGTCCCCAGATTCTCGCCTTGGATCCTGACTGCCGAGACGCCCATGAAAACAATTGGGACTTCGGGAAATAGATCGCTTCGATGCTTGATGGCAAATTGAAATGCGGGATACACGTCGGTCACCACCAGATCGAGCTTATGCCCGCCATAGTCACGGCGCAGTGTATCAACCGCGCCGTCCTCGTAGGCAGGATTCCTGAACCGCAGAGATTCAAGGTACTCAAGGTGGAAGTTCACCGGTGCTTTGACGCGAGATCGCAGAGACGATTCCAGATGCTCCACGGCCCCGGCCCGATCGCCAACCGTGAAGCTCTCCAGAATCAGAACATTTTTCTCGGGGGCCGCTTGCGCCGCGGTCCGCGCGGGCAGACTGCGAGGGCTGGTAGAAATCAAAGCTAGCAGGGAAAGGATGATGAATGAGGGCGTAAGGAATGGCCGAGGCACGAAGGAACCGGTGCGCCAAGGGCTTGTTAAAGCGCACGCCCTTGGCAAACTTGATTGTAGAGGGCTGGCCACAGCATCAACTCCCCAGGCGGGCCTTTCTGCTGGCAGCCTCCCCAGCCCAGCGGGCGCGATTAATGCTGCCCAGCGGCGTGCTGTCCGCCGTTGAGTGGCCGGTTACATCGAAATAGGTCGCCTCAGCGGCCGCCGGTTCAAGCTGCGACTTCGGTAGCAGCGTAAGCCGCGCCACCGTGTGGAACGGCGCCTCCGCTTCGTCCCACGCGACGCTTGCGTTCTCGATCCAGAAGTCGGCGTCCCGGCGATTGCCCCAATAAGTCATCTTTGCTGTGTCAAGTAACTGGAGACCGAATTCAAAGCTGCTCATCTTGCCATCCTGGTTGACGTGGCGGATGAGTTCGTCCTTGAGGGCGTTCGGGTTGCCCTTATTGAGAGGGCCGGCAAGGTTCTCCGGTGCCGGCGTCACCGAATGCTTCACCACATCCACCCGGCCGTGACGAAACGGCACGTTGCTCCAGTAGCGCAGTTGCTGGTACGGTTTGAGCGGCTTGCTGATCTGGACTTGCAAAAGTGCCAGTGTCCGGAAGATCCTCAGCTTGTCCCGCCAGGCGAGCGATCTCAGTTCTCTTACCGGGTTTTCTGCCGTCAGCAGCTTCGTGATAGCAAGGAACGCCGGTGAGTCGTTTATAGGAAGGGTCCTGGCGCTTTGTAGCGAGAAGTCCTGCCGGCGACCCGCGGCGTCAGCAGCCGCCGCGCCATCCGGACTAAGATCCGCCGAGAACGACAACGATCGGACATCCGGTTTGAAGTCGCTTTGCATTCCCGAGTCGGAGTTGGCAAAACGGACCACCGCCGGATAGACGCCGGGCTTTGCGAACATTCCCTTGGCGAGCCGCGCCGCCAGTGCGCTGTCGCGTCCGGCCGTCACATCCAACACTTCAAACTGGCCCCGGACGGTCACGCCCTTCGCGTGGGTTCCGCGGCCAAGCGGGCCCTTCTG
>JBAUOG010000217.1:0-2095 GCA_049579625.1 Bryobacteraceae bacterium | reverse complement strand
GCCTCTGCCGTCGCGCGAGGGGAGGGGCTGCCGTCGGGATGTACACCGGTTTCTGATTCGGTCGCATGCGGATGATTGTAGCCATGATCCCGCCGCTTGCGTTGTGCAGGATGAGGACGACCGCAATTCCGAATACGATTGTCTCGAACTGGCCGGCGCTGCCGATCAGTTCCGGCAACAGGTCTTGAAGCCAGCTCTTTATGACGGTGATGACACCAGCGCCGACAATCGCGCCCCAGACCTCACCGGCGCCGCCAACGACGATCATGAACAAATATTCGATGCTGGCATCAACGCCGAACGGCGTGGGATTGACGAATCGCAGGTAATGCGCGTGCAGCCAGCCGGCTCCGCCGGCAAGAAGGGCAGAATAGACGAATACGATTACCTTCAGCCGCCAGGTGTGCACGCCGAACGCCTCCGCCAGGGTGACGCTTCGCAGGGCGCGAATAGCGCGGCCCGGCCGCGAATCAAGCAGGCGGACGATCGACAATAGGGCAACGATAACCACGGACCAGATCAGGTAGGCGTATCGCCGCTCCGGCTCCAGCGAGACGCCAAGGATGCTGAGGCCCGGGATTCCGGGGATCCCATTATGTCCGCCAAGCCCCTGAAGATTGCCGAACACATAATAAAGGCTGATCCCCCAGGCGATCGTTCCGACGACGAAATAGTGGCCGGACAGCCGCAGCGTCAGCAGGCCGATGATCAGGGCGCTAAGAGACGTGAGCCCGAGGGCGACCGGTAAGGACAGCCATGGCGACAGACCGTAGGTGGTGGTGAGGACGGCGCTCGTGTAGGCACCGATCCCGACAAAGGCCGCGTGGCCGAATGAGGTCAGTCCGGCGACACCAGTCAGCAGAACAAGGGCAAGCGTCACGATGCTGTAGAGCCCGATGTAGTTGAGCAGGGTGATGTAGAAGTCGGGCAGCACCAGGGGGCCCGCGGCGACCAATACCAGCAGGCAGGCGAGGGCAATCCGCTCGGTCGTCACTCGTCTTCCTCCTCTTCGAGGTGACGGCTTGTTAGCGATCGCCAAAGCAGGAATGGTACCAGAAGGGCGAAAACGATCGCCTCCTTGAGCGCGCTTGCCCAGAATGAGGCGAAGGATTCGAGCAGGCCCACGAACAGGGCCCCCACGGCGGCCAGCGGGTAGCTCGCCATGCCTCCCATGACGGCACCAACGAAACCTTTCAAGCCGATGAGAAAGCCGGTGTCGTAGTAGATGGTCGTGAGCGGCGCGATGAGAATGCCGCTGAAGGCGCCGAGCAGTGCGGCGAGCGTAAACGCCATCATGCCCGCCTTCTCGGTGCTGATCCCGACGAGCCGGGCGCCAATGCGATTGATCGCGGTCGCGCGCAGTGCTTTGCCGAGATAGGTGTGGGCGAAGAACACCCAGAGGCCCAGCATCAGGGCCGTCGAAGTAGCCAATACCAACAGGCTCTGGCCTGGGACCAGCATCGGGCCGGCTTGCAGGCGTGCGCTCGAAAACGCGGGGGTGCGCCAGCCTTCCGCGCCGAAGAACAGCAACTCCAACCCGACCAATGAATAGTGCGCGGCGACCGCGACGAATAGCAACAGCAGCACCGATGCGTTCGCCACCGGCTGAAAGGCGATCCGGTAGAGGAATGGGCCAAGCGGAACGACGAGCGCAAGGCTTAGCAAGATCTGAATCAACAAGGGTGGTCGCACCGGAGCGAGCCAGGCCGTGACGGCGAACAGCGCCAATGGCAGCGCCCCGCCAACGAGCAGTGCATTCCGGAACGGAGGCCAGCGCCGCGTGCGAACCAAGCCGCACAACTCGACCAGCACGAAGCATGCGCCGAGGCCAAGCAACAACCAGACAACGCCGGGCAGCCGGCCGTCCTGCAAAGTCGCCAGGGTCAGGGCGCCAAGGGTGACGAACTCGCCTTGAGGCACGAAGAGCACCCGCGTGATGGTGAACACCAATACGATCGCGAGCGCTACCAGCATATAGATGGCGCCGGTCGTAATCCCGTCCTGAGCCAGAATGAGCGCGATCTCTTCATTCATCTAATGTGGTTCCGGGAGAAGTCGTCGCAGGTAAGCCTCCGATACCCACGATTGTCGCGGG
>JBAUOG010000216.1:0-1567 GCA_049579625.1 Bryobacteraceae bacterium | reverse complement strand
GCACCTGGCCGAGTTCCCGCCGCCCCAGCCTGGGCAGCGTGGCGCAGACGGCGGCGGCTACGTCCTGGTAGGGGGACTCGGCGTTGGCCAGTGCGCGGCGCAGTAGCTCCAGGTCGGCCCGGTGACTGCGCAACAGTCGCTGACCGCGGCTGGAAAGTGCGGCGAAGTCGAGCACCATGGGCAGGTAGTCGGGCAGCTCGTCGTCGCTGGGGTGCAAGCCGGCCGCCCGGTAGGCGGTCTTGAAGGTGAGCATCGACATGCCGCGCTTGCGGGTGTCGCCGTAGCGGTAGTAGCTCAGGTACAGCGCGCAGCGGCGGCGCAGGTCGAATGTCTCGACGTAGTGCTGGCCTACCTCGGTCGGCGGCGTTGCGCGCAGCCAGAGCAGGAACCGTGCGAACGCTTCCCGGCTCGCTCGCGGGGAGGTCTGCGCTGCGGCCGCGTCGAGTTCGCTCATCCCCTCGAACAGCGCCGTCGTCGGGTACTGCAGCAGCACCGAGGCCAGCTTGTACGGGCTGACTGGGCCCTGGCTGGTGCTCACGAGGTGCCCCGGCCGGGGAACAGGCCCGGGGCGGTGTCCTGCCCGTTCCAGCCGAGCAGGTTGAAGTGTGTCCGGCCGTCGCCGGCCCGGAAGCTATGGTCCTGGCCGGGCGGTGCGGCTGGCTGGTAGCTCTGGATGCCGTGCGGGCCGGCGCCGCCCATGCCGGGGCCGCCGTCGGTGTCCAGGCTGCAGAACAGCTGCTCGTGCTGGCCCATCAGGCGTCCGGCGTCCTCGGCGTGCGCGGGCGGGATAACGTAGCGGTCCTCGTACTTGGCGATCGCGAGCAGCCGGTAGAGGTCCTCCAGATCCTCGACACTCGCGCCGACCGAGGCAGGCAGGTTCTCATCGAGGTTCAGCCCGAGCTGCCCGGCCCGCATGATCGCGCGCACGACGGCAAGCTTGCGCAGCACCGCGCGCACCGTGTCGGCCTTGCCCGCGGTGAACAGGTTGGCCAGGTACTCGATCGGGATTCGCAGCGAGTCGATGGTGGCGAAGACCTGGTCGGGGTGGCCGGGGTCGTAGCCCGCGGCATGGACGACGTCGGCGACCGGCGAGAGCGGCGGGATGTACCAGACCATCGGCAGCGTGCGGTACTCCGGGTGCAGCGGCAGGGCAACCCGGTGACGCACGGCCAGTTCGTAGACCGGCGAGCGCTGCGCTGCGGCTATCCAGTCGGCTGGGATGCCGGCCTTGGCCGCCTCGGCCTGCACCTGCGGGTCGTGCGGGTCGAGGAAGACCGACAGCTGCGCCTGGTAGAGGTCCTGCTCGTCGCGGGTGGCCGCGGCTCCGAGCACCTTGTCCGCGTCGTAGAGGAACAGGCCCAGATAGCGCAGCCGGCCCACGCAGGTCTCCGAGCAGATCGTGGGCTGGCCGGATTCGATGCGCGGGAAGCACATCGTGCACTTCTCGGCCTTGCCGGTGCGGTGGTTGAAGTACACCTTCTTATAGGGGCAGCCGGACACGCACATCCGCCAGCCGCGGCAGCGGTTCTGGTCGACTAGCACGATCCCGTCCTCTTCCCGCTTGTAC